>JAOTVC010000137.1 GCA_029863585.1 Alphaproteobacteria bacterium
CCTGGCCGCTGGCGGTGTGGATCCAGTCGATCTTGGGGCGGCGCTTGGTTTCGTTCAGCGGGCCGGTGGCGCCGATAATGAAGATCGGCGCGCGGTCGATATAGGCGTAATAGATCGCCATATTGGAATGCAGAAGGCCGACAAGGTTGTGAACGATGGCAATCATCGGCTTGCCCGTGGCCCGGGCGTAACCGTGGGCGATCTGCACCGCGGTCTCCTCATGGGTGCACAGCATCATGTGGGGATAATTGCCGCCGTAATTGACAATCGAATCGTGAAGACCGCGGTAACTCGCGCCTGGGTTGAGCGACGCATATGGCAGATCGTACATATGCATCATGTCCACTATGACGTCGGAATTGAACGACCCTGCCCCGGCGCGCTTCACGCGCGGCTTCTTCGGAACCGGAATCGGCTTCCGAAAGGTCTTGCTGCGTTTCGACGTTCCCGTTGCTGGTCTTCTCGCCATTGCCCTTCTAATGCTCCTCTAGCAGTCCTGGTTCCGGGCCGCCGCGGCGGCCTGAGCTACACAACCCACCCGGCCGCGAGGCCGCGCAGGGAAAAATCAAAACAGGTGGGAGAAAAAGTCTGACCGCAGCATGATACCGCCGGCGCAGCGGTGGTATCTTCGCCTCCCACACCTCCTCAAAGCGGTGAACCGGCATCACGCTGTTTGAATGACCGGACCCCCGCCATGGCTTATTTTTTAGGGCCCCGGCGGGGCCCTCGTTGGACGGCCTCTCGCGCGGCCGCCATGTCAGCGCACTGTGGCAGGGCCGGCCGCAACATGCAAGAAATTTGAGGTCCGGAACCGCGGCCTGCGGCGGCTCCGGACCCCTCATTCCCACGTCAGCCGCAATCGATCTTCAAGGCGCTTTCTGCGCCCTTGACGGTGAAGGTACAGTTCATTCCCTTTTTGAGAACGTTGCGCTTCGCCTTCTTGCCGTCGACGGTGATTTTGGTCTTTCCGCCGACCCGCAGTTTGCCTTCGGCGCCGCTGCCGGACCAGCTGACCCGGCGGCCGCCGCGCCGGACCCGGGTGATCTCGCCCTTATGCACATAGGTCTTGATCACCGCCTTGCTGATCGAGATGTTGTTGGTCTTGGAGATCGCATCCCGGGCGTGGTCGATCACATCCTTGGGTAAGGCATAGAGCCCGGCCAGAAGCTTTTGAACATCCTTGCCGGAGACCGGGTTGAGCGGAAGACGCCCTTTCTTGGATTCCGCCCGGAAAGCCTTGTCTTTCATGGTCGCATCGAACGCCGCGCGCAGCACCGCCACTCGGTCGGCCGGCACCTTAGGCCCAACGGCGAACGGCCGGCCCATGGTGAGGGCGGATAGGATCAGCTCGAGGGCCTGACGATCCTTCTTGTTGGTGATGAAGGACGTCACCAAAGGAACATCCTTGAGGTCCTTATGCGGCGTCAGCGCAATCTGGATCGGGAACACGACTTTCTTTTCGTCGACCCATTTCTTGCGGGTTGCCAGGACCGACGACCATGACCAAGCGCAACGGCCATGAACCTCGCCGCGCTCCATCGCCAGGTTGATGTCGACACCGCCAGGATAACCGGAAATCAGGCGAAGCCGGGTCCCCATCAGGTTATTCAGCATCATCGCCTGGGTATCGGTTCCGGAGCCGACACCGGTGCCGCCCACGATGGGGTTCTTGCTGAACAGGTCATCGACCGTCTTGATCGGCGAGGTGTGCCAAAACGCACAGGTGCTGGTTTCCTGGTTGCTAGACCCGATCCAATGGAACTCGTTGGCGTTGAACTTGGCCTTTGGATTGCCCGTCAGGTGCTCCAGCGGCACAGTGCGGCCGACAGTGGCGATGATAGTGCCGTCCTGCTTGAAGGTTCTGTAGAGCGAGTTCGCCAGGCGCATGCTGCCCGCGCCGGTGTAGTTCTTGGACGTGAATCCCGGTTTTCCGGGAATGTGCTTGCCCATATGGCGGGCCAAAACCCGCGCATAGCGATCGTACCCGCCGCCCGCGGAATAGCCGATATACATGCTCATCCGCTTGTTCGCGTAAAATTCCTTGGCCGATTGGGCCGTCGCCGGCGATCCGGCGGCAGCCATCGTGAACACGCCGATAACGGCCGCCCCAATACCGCTCTGTAGTGATTTCCGATCCATATTGACCTGCTCCCGTACCTGTTGATCGTCCCCTTAGGGGTTCATTGCTTGCTTGATTTCCACCCTGAATAAAGCAAAGCGCTCCCTATAACCCGGCAGACTACCCTCGCCACCGGCCCGGTTCAAGGATGGGGCCGGCGGGGAGAAGAGCGAGAGGCCCGGACTCAGTGGCCGATGGCGGGCGGTCCCAAGGCCTGGACCAGGGCCGCGGCGAACAGGCCGGTCAGGGGCGGAATGGCGAGAGAGGAGATCAACCGTAGCGCCGTGAACCGGCTGCCCATCATGGGGATCTCGAACATCAGGATGCGGTGCACGCCGAAGGTCGATGCCGTCGTTAGCAACGCGATCAGTGCCGGCACGCCGGCCCCCGCTTTCAGCAGGGCCAGCACCAGCGGCATGATCACCAGCGGGCCGCCCGGGAAAAACGGTCCCACGACGCAACCGATAACGATGCCGCGCCAGCCGGCGCTCTCCCCCAGCCACTCGGCAACTAGGTCCTGAGGCAGGATCACGGAAATGAAGCCAGCGCCGAGGATGGCGACACAGATCCTCGGCCCATTGACCAGGAGCATGTCGATGCCCCTGCGGGCACCCCGAATGTGCCGGCCGTCCTTGTGCCGCAGGGCGAGGAGAAAACACGCCGCAACCAGCCCCCATAGGATCATCGCCCCCGGCCCGAAGAAGCTGCCCATCTAGCGCCCTTTTCCCGATTGGACTTGGCCCTGGTCACCCTGCCTCTCCGGTCCCACCGGGCCGAGAGGAATGCGCCGCGCCAAAAGGCCCGCCAGGATCGGCAGGGTCGCCACCACCGCGATCCGGTACATGGTGAACTCCGGCCCCAGCAAGGGAAGCTCCCAGACCAGGGTCCTCTGGAATCCCAACAAGGACCAGCCGGTCAGATAGGCCACGAGAGCACCGCGGTCGGCGCCCGACATGTAGAAGGCCACCACGATGGGAAACGACGTCATCGGCCCCCCCGGGGTCAGGCCGCCCACCGCCGCGGCGATGACGATGCCCCTGAGGCCGGATTCTTCGCCCACCCAGCGGGCGACCAGGTCGGGCGGCAGGATGGCCTGGACCAGGCCCGCCAGCATCATGCCGCCGATCATCCGCGGGAGCAGAAAGATGACGATGTCGAGGTCGTGGGACAGCGCCGCCCGAACCGCACCCGCGCCCTTCAGCTCCCACGCCGCCCAGGCGGCGATCCCGGCGATCACGGCCAGAACCCAGAAGGACGTCCCGAACGCCTCAGCGGCGAGGGAGCGCCTCGGTCCCTTCATGGTGTTTCCCCAAAATTCTTTTTCTGTACGCCGGCCTGGCCACTGCCCGGCATAGCGGAGATGGGCGCCCGAAGGCGCCCGCGTCCCGGTTTCTTCAGGCTAATCGAGCAGGTGTTTCCACTTTTCCATGGTCTTGGCCTTGAGCTCCGGCGAGGATTCCGCGACCGGCGGGAACTCATCCTTCCATTCGTAGGGCCGGCAGGCATCGACCAGGGCGCGGGAGTTGAAATTGTCCCCCGCCCTTTTCATCGGATCCAGCGCCCCGGACCACGCGCGGCGGGTGATGTCGATATCGTCGACCGGATCGCAGCGGGTGGCCATTGCCCAAGTCACGTCCCACAGGTTCGACGGATCGATATCATCGTCCACGGCGATCGACCAGCGCCCCAGGTAGTTCCCCGCATGGACGCTGCAGCAAAGCTGAGCCGCCTGCCGGGAATGGCCGGGATAGGCCTGCTTGATGGAAATCACGTTGAACAGCCGGCCGCCGCCGTTCTGATGGCACCACACGCCCTGGACGCCGGGCAGGCCGGCCGCCTCGACCTGGTCCCACAACAGGGCCGACTTGATGACGCTCTTGGAGAGCGTGTAATCGGACGGCGGGCGGCCGGGCCGGGCCATGGTGATGATCGGCTTGTTGCGGTAATAGACGCGCCGGATCTTGATGACGGGATCCTCGCGCACCGAAGACGCATAATAGCCGGTCCATTCGCCGAAAGGCCCTTCCGGACGCATGTCCTCTTGAACGATCTCGCCCTCGATGACGATCTCGGCGTAAGCCGGGATCGGCAAGCCGTGCAGTTCCGATTTGATCATGTCGAAGGGCGCGCCCCGGTGTCCCGCGGCGTAGGCGAATTCCGAAACGCCGTACAGAACCTCGTTACCCGCCGCGAGGAACATCAACGGATCATGGCCGATGGAAATCGCGACCGGACACGGCTTGCCCATCTTGAAGTATTTGTCGCGGATCTGGCGGCCATGCTTGCCCGGGCTCATCCACAGGCCGCAGGTGTTCTTGTCATGGACCATGATCCGGTAGGTTCCGACGTTCACCCAGTCGGAATCGGGATCCGCCATGATCACGAGGTCCCCGGTGCCGATATAACGGCCGCCGTCGAGCTCGTGCAGGAACGGCACCGGGAATTTCAGCAGGTCCACGTCCTCGTCCCGATCGACGTTCTCAAGGATCGGACCGGTATTCACGAAGCGGGACGGAATGGATGCAAAATCCTTCATCCGGTCGCGGTACCACTGCACCACGTCCATCGCCCCCGAGGGCTCCGGAAAGCCGAGCGTCATGGCAAGGCGGTTGATCGAATTGGTCATCCCGGAAATGATCCGAAAGCCGGGCTCGTAGCCGGGGATGTTGTCGAACAACAGGGCCGGCGGATTATCGGGCACGTGGTTGTAGATCATCTCGGCCACGGCGCCGATCTCGAGGTTCCAGTCCGCTCCTTCGATCCTCTTGAGCTCTCCCATGTCCTCGACCCGCTCAATCCAGTCCCTCAGGTCGTGGTGCGGGGTGTCGTATTCCTTGTAGGTGCCTTTCTTCGCGGTCGCGTCAGCCACTGTTTTCCGCTCTCCTCAATCCGGGGAAACGGCCGCCGTCAAGCGCCCTCCCCTCCAGTTGCCGCCCCCGCGCCGGACCGCCGGGGACCTCAATCGTCGTGTAGCGCATGTCCGTCCCCGATGCGGGACGGGAGCACCGATAGGGCCGGTGCGCGTCCGTTTCTGCGCTGTTCGCCATACCCTCATTTCTAGACAAAAGCCCAGGCAAGTTCAAAAACATAATCGCGACCCCGAAGCCGCCGCCGCCAGTGCGTCGGCCCGCGCGGGAAGGCCGCTCGGCCCACCCCAGGATGGGGTGGGCCGATGGCGGAGATGCGGCCCTACTTGCAGCTCATTTCGTTGGCGCCTTTGGCCCCTTCCGGCCATTTGACCATGCAGGTCATGCCGGGCTTGATGGCGCTGCGCTTGGCCTTCTTGCCGGCGATGGTCACCTTGGTGCGTGAGCCGGAAACCGCGAAGGTCGTCTCCTTGCCCTTCATGCTCACGGTGATACGCCGGCCTTTCTTGGCGGTCTTGGTCACCTTGCCCTCGCCCGAAACAATGGGAATGACCTTCTTTACGATCTTGGTCTTGCCGACGCGCTGGGTCGCATCCGCCGCCGCCTGGACGATCTCTTTCGGGGTGGCGTAGATCTCTTTCAGCATGTCCTCGATTTCCCTGCCGGACACGGGCTCGATCTCAAGCTTTGTCTTGGCCGCCATGGCCTTGACAGCGGGGTCCTTGACCATGGCATCGAAGGCGCCGCGCAATGCCGCGACCCTGTCGCCTGGGACATCCGGCGGCGCCAGGAAGGGCCGGCCCATCGCCTGGCGCGCGAAGATCAACTGCAGGATCTTGCGATCGCGATCGGTCTTGGCGAGATCCATAACCAAGGGAACATCCGCCGGGATCTCGGGATGCTTCTTCAGGGCAAGCTGCAGCATGATCTTGAGCTTGCCTTCCTTGATCCAGTGCGGGCGCGTCGTCTTGATCGAGGACCAGGACCAGCCGCAGCGCCCGTGAGCCTCGCCCCGCTCCTGCGCAAGTTGCAACGTGGCGCCGCCGGGATAACCGGTGATCAGCTTGAACTTGGTGCCCAGCACGTTGTTCAGAGCCAGTGGGAAATCGACCCCGTCCGACCCCTGGGCCGTGGCCGCCAGAATCATTTCGCGCTGCTGGGTCTCCTGAATGGTCTTGAACCCCGAGGTATGGAAGGCGACACAGAGCGACACCTCGTTGTTCATGGAACCGATCCAGTTGAACTTGGTGGCATCGAATTTCGGCCCTTTGCGGCCGAACAGGGGCTCCATCGGCACGCCCCGTCCGATGATGCCCATTGCGGTGCCGTCCTTGGGCAAGGTGTTGTAGAGCGCATTGGCCAGCACGATGGAACCGGCGCCGGGCATGTTCTTGGCGATGGTGCGCGGCTTGCCGGGAATGAACTTGGCGATCTCCCGGGCAAAGACCCGGCCGTAACGGTCATAGCCGCCGCCCGCCGCATAGCCGATGAACACGGTGACCCGCTTGGTCTTGTAGAAATCGGCAACCGACTGGGCGTCAGCCGCTCCCGGCGCCGCGACGGCGGCGATGCCGCCCGCCAGAGCGACGCCGAAAATCGTTCTCAGAACCTTCATGATCCTTCTCCCTTCATGAATTGACCCGCACCCCGGCGTCGCGCCGGGCTGCTGATCTCCGTTGACAAATATTTCATCGTTTCCCGTCCGGAAACCAAGCGCATCCGGCGCTGCATCGACCCTCACGGTGCCAGCCCGATTGGCCAGAGCGGCAGGTTGACCCTGAGAAACACGATGAACACGAAATAGGTCACCGCGAGCGCCGCAAGCGACAGGATGATCGAGGTCAGCCACCCCTGGCCGTGAACCAGGAAATAGACCAGCAGATAGAGGGAAATTCCCGCGGGATAACCCAGAATCCAGACGGCGGGCAGGATCGCCAGCAGCCAGGCCGCGGTGCGGGCAAACTGGCCAACCGATTCAGTCGTCGGGTCGGCCTCCCTTTCGCCGTCCAAACGCTCGCCCTGGATCGCGCCCTTGAGCCTCCAAAGCCCCATCAGCAACAGGAACCCGCCGACGAAATAAGGGAACCGCATGACGTTGAGGGGATAGTTGTAGACGAACATTCCGGCGCCGATGATGGCGACGACGAACAGCAGGAGGGTGGCGGAAAAGGCGATCTCGAAGATCTTCATGACGCGCCCCCCTTGCGGGCCCCAAGGCGCCGCTTGATCACCGGCCACAGGATACCCAGCGCCAGCAGGGCAATGATGATGAGCGAAACCGGCCGCAACCAGAACGACCAGCCATAGGAGCGCAAGGAGATGTGCAGGGACGACTCGATGGCGTTGGTCAGTACGAAGCCCAGAATCAGGGCCGCGCGGCTGTAGTTGAGTTCCTTCAGGGCATAGCCCAGCGCCCCGAAGATGAAGACATAGACCACGTCCAACGGGTTCTGCTTGGAGGCGAAGGTGCCCAGCACCACAATCGCCAGCAGAAGCGGAGCCAGGATATGGCCCTTGAGATGGGTGATCTGGGCGATGTACCGCGCCAAAAGGATCATCACCGCCGCCGCGAGCAGATTGGAAATCGCCACCACCATGGCGAGGCCAACGCCCAGGTCCATATGTTCCTTGAGGAATTCAGGCCCGGGTTCGAGGCCCAGGATCAAGAACCCGCCCAGCAGCAGCGCCATGCCCGTGGAGCCGGGAATACCGAACGCAAGGGTCGGCACCAAGGCGCCCCCTTCTTTCGCGTTGTTGGACGATTCCGGCGCGATCACGCCTTCGATCGATCCCTTGCCGAACAGTTCGGGATGCTTGGAGGTCTGCTTGGCCGCGGCGTAAGCGACAAAGGGCGAAGTTTCGCCGCCGACGCCGGGCACCACGCCGACCACGGCGCCGATGGCAGAGCTTTTGAAGAAAAGCAGCGGATGGCGGAACACCTGGCGCACCCCTTCCATGACCTGGGCGAAGGTGATGCGCGATTCGTCGGAATCGTGGGCGACCGACCGCCCCTTCGCCGATAGGGCGATCAATTCCGGAATGGCGAACAGACCGAGCGCCAGGGGAATGATGCGAAATCCGTCAAGCAGGTAGTCCGACCCCAACCAGAATCGCGGCACGCCGGTGACCGATTGATAGCCGAACAACGCGAGGAAGATCCCAAGGGCACCCGCGATCAGCCCCTTCTGCATCGGTCCCTCCCCCACCACGGCGATGAAGGCGACGCCCATCAGCGCCAGGAAGAACGTTTCCGGCGAACCGAACAGCAGCACGATCGGCTCCAGGATCGGCAGAATCGCCACCAGCACCAGCACCCCGAAAATGCCGCCGAGGCCTGAAGAGGCGAGCGCCGCCCCCATGGCCTCGCCGCCGCGGCCCTGTCGTGCCATGGGGAAGCCGTCCAGCACCGTCGCCGCGTTGGGCGGCGACCCCGGAATCCCGAGAATGATGGCGGAAACCGACCCGCCGGTATAGATCACCGCATGGGCGGACAGCAGCAGGGCCAGGCCGGGCAGCGGTTGCATGCCGTAAATGAAAGGCAGCAGGATGGCCAGCGCCGTCAGACCCGACAGCCCCGGCACGAGACCGAAGATCAGCCCGAAGGGAATGGCGGCCAGCATGATCAGCAGGAGGTCCGGCCGCATCACGCGGAGGAAACCGTCCGACAGCAGGGAGAAATATTCCATTATCGGCTTTCAGGAAAAAGCCGCCGCCGGGGGCGACCCCGGCGGCGCTTGTACCGTTAACTTTCCGATCAGTAGTACTTTTCGAGGATGATGTTGCGGACCTGCTTCTTGCGCTCGGCGTCGAGCGCACCGAACACCGTATTGACGGCTTTCTCCAACGTCGTGTGATCGGCGTAGGAGATCGGCCGGCGCTTTTTCGCCATTTCAGCCTGAAATCCCTTGTCGGTCAGGATTTCTCCGAACACCTTACGCAGGTAGGCCAGCCGGTCGGCGGGAACCTTGGGGCCGGTGACGATGGCACGCCCGACATCGGCGAAGGCGGAATTGAAGTCCAGCCAGAACGCTGCCTCCTTATCGATCTTGAATGCCTCAAAGGCGGTCGGGATCTTGGGAAACAGTTCCGAGCGCTCCCGCGCCAGCGTCACTTGCGGAATCAGCCGTCCGCCCTTGGAGAACCGCTTGGACGAGCTTTCCGACAAAGCGATCGCGTCGACCTCGCCCTGGATGGCGGCGCGGACGAATTCCCGGCTTCCCTTGTACCCGATCACCATCTTGATATTGAGGCCCAGCGCATGGGCGGCCAGGGTCGAGGCCAGGGCGACGCTGTCGGTCTTGCCGACCGCCCCAACCTTGAAGGCCTTGCCGCCGTCCTTGGCCGCCTTGATGGTTTTGTAGGGAGACTTCTTGGTGAACAGGAACAGTCGCTTCTCGCCGTTGGCGCGGGCAATCCAGTTCATCTTGAGCAGGTCGTAGCGCGATCCCGGGACATCGAGAAGCTGGCCCACCAGGGTCGCTTCGCCATCCGCCAGCAGGATGGTCAGACCATCGGGCTTTGCCGCATAGGTCTTGTTGACGGCCAGACGATGGCCGCCGCCGCCGTCGTTCACGGGCACCACGGTCACCCCGGTCTTCTTTTCGAGATCGGGGATGATGGAGCGCATGTAGGTGTCATAGCCCCCGCCCGGGCTGCCCGGGGTAATGAAGGTCAGCGTCTTGCCCTTGTAGAACGCCGCCGCATCCTGAGCGGATGCGGGCACAGCGGCGAGCGCCGCGGCACCGAACGCAAGCGCGCAAAAAGTGGTCCTGATGTTCATGAATCCTCTCCCTCGTTTCGGCCGGACCGAATCACGGAATGGCGCCATTCCGCTTCGGCCGGCCCGGAGCGTAACTAACGCGAAATGACCGCGCCCCGCAATGACCAAATCTTGATTGAGATGCCGTGCGTCGCGGCAAATGGCAGGCTCAGTCACGGATGTCCTGGACGAACCATTCGGTGGGAACCGCGTTGCCCTGGTTGCGCTCCGCCGCAAGCCGGTAGACCAGCCCGCCGACGGCGGCGAACTGCAGGCCCTGGTTGCCCATGTTGTGATAGAAGGTGATCTCATCGTCCCGCGTCCGCCCCGCGGCGCGGCCGAATACCAGATCGCAGAAATCGGGATATTCGCCGCCGAACCCGGAACCGGGCGTCTTCGGCGGCAGGCGCTTCATCTCCTCCTCGGTGCCGCCAACATAGGCCAGCGGGCTCATGCCGACCTCCATCCGAATACGGTCGGTTTCGGGCAGCTTCAGGCCGCCGACGCCCTGGCGGATCTTGACGTCCATACGCGCCTCCGCCTCGGCCGAGACCTCGCACGGGCCGAGCATCGCGACATGCATGCCGGGCTCCAGCCAATCGGCCTCGAAGGTGGGCGCCATCGAATCGGTGTTGGTAGACAGGATGTCGACGCCCTTCACGGCGTCGCGCGGGTTGTCCACGGGCTCCACCTCGATCCCGTGAAGGGCACTCATCTCCTTGGCGAAGGCCTCGCGGTTCTCCTTGGTCGGGCTGAACACCTTCACATGCTCGATTGCTCGGACGCACTTATAGGCCGCAAGGAAGGTCCGCGCCATGCCGCCCGATCCCAACATTCCGATGGTCTTGGCATCCTCCCGCGACAGGTGCTTGGCCCCGATACCGGCGCCGCCCCCGACACGCATATGCTGCAATACGCCGTCGTTGATCATCGCCAGCGGCTGGCCGTTCTGAGAGGAAAACAGCATGATCAAGCCGCAGAAGGTGCCGGGCTCGATGCAATATTTTTCCTCGGTCCAGCCGGAATTTGCCGATTGCGGCCAGGTAATCACGTCGGACTTCATGCGGATGGCGAAGATGCCGTCGTACCAGCCCTCCATGGTGCCCCAGCGATAATAGCCGTCGTCTCGCTCGCAAGGGGTATACATGTCGATGCGGGGGCGATGGATGGCGCCGCCGGTT
>JAOTVC010000337.1 GCA_029863585.1 Alphaproteobacteria bacterium
GCCGCCGATCAAGTTTGCGCCGCCAACACCACCAGGGCGTCGAGGGCGACCGCGCCCCGGCCTTCGGGGCGGGCGAGAAGCGGATTGACGTCGACCGCCGCGATCAGGGCGCCCGCGTCGCCGGCAAAGCGGCCCAGCGCCAGGATCGCCTCGATCACCGCCTCCCGGTCGAGGGCCGGCGCGCCCCGGAAACCGGCAATGATGCGTCCGGCCCGGGTGGCTTCGATCATGGCTTCGGCTTCCGCCCGGCCGAGGCCCGGGCGCCCGAAGGCGACGTCCTTGTACAACTCCACCATGATGCCGCCGGAGCCGAACATCACCACCGGCCCCATTTCCGGGTCGCGGATCAGCCCCAGCGCGAGCTCGGTCCCGCCGGTGACGAATTCGGCCACCAGGAAGCCGTCGATCTTCGCGTCCCTGTCGAATGCGGCGACGTTGGCCGCGATGCGGTCGCAGGCCGCCGAGACCGCATCCCCGTCAGCGAGGTTGAGGGCGATGGCGCCGGCCTCGCTCTTGTGCGGCAGGTCCGACGACAGGGCCTTGACCACAACCGGATAGCCGATTTCTTCCGCCGCCGCCCGCGCCGCCCCGGCATCGGCGGCCTGGACCTCCCGGGCGAGCGGCAGGCCGAAGGCGCCGAGCAGCGCCTTGGATTGCGCCTCATCCAGGGCGCGCGGTTCGGGGCCGGCGCGTTTCGCTGCGTCGGCCAAGTGCCGGGCGGCGCCCGCCGGCGCGGGTGTCTCCGGGCCTGCGGCGGCCGCCCGGGCGGTGCGCCCCTCGGCGGCCAGGATGCGCCCCAACACCCGGAAGGCGCGGTCGGGCTCCGACAGGTAGGGCAGGTGGCCGAGGCGGTCGCGCAGGCCCTTGGCATGATCGGTCAGGGTCTGGGCCATCGGCGCGAACAGGGCGACGGGCACCGGTCCGCCCCTTTCGGTCCAGCGGCCGATGGCGGCGAGGTTCTGTTCCTTGCGCTCGATCCCCGGCACCAGCGGCAGTTCCTCGGCCATCAGCAGGAGGTCCACCGCCGGGTCGCCGGCGAGCGCGTCCATGCAGGCGGTGTGCGCCTCCGAGACCACGGTGGCGCGCGTATCCAGCGGGTTGGCCGGGTTGGCGAGCGGGCCCAATGCCTCGGCGATCTTGGCCTTGGTTGGCGCGGACAGTGTCACCAGATCGACGCCGGCGCGGGCCGCGGATTCGGAGATCAGGCTGGTCAGCGCCCCGGAATTGGTCATCACGGCAATGCCCGGTCCCTTGGGTGGGTCGATGCGGGTGAGGAATTCGAGCGCCTCCACCGCGTCCTCCATGCAATCGAGGCGTACCACCCCGGCGGCACCGGCCACGGCATCGAACGCGTCGATGCTGCCGGCCAGGGACCCGGTATGGGCCAGCGCCGCCGCCCGCCCGGCATCCGAGCCGCCGATCTTGACCGCGACCACGGCCTTGCCCGCGGCCCGGGCCTCGCGGCAGGCGGAGAGGAAATCGTCGGCGCGCACCACCTGTTCGAGATAGAGCAGGACCGCCTTGACCTGGGGCTGGGCCGCCATGAACCGGAGATAGTCCCCCGCCGCCAGGCCCACCTGGTTGCCTGCCGACACCATATAGGACGGCATCAATCCGCGCGAATAGAGCAGCCGGTTGAGCGCGACGCACAGCCCGCCGGACTGGGCGATCACCGCGGTCGGTCCGGCCTCGATCTGTTCCAGACCGTCATCGGGCAGGGTGATGGCGCGCGACGGCGCGGCGACGTTGCCCATGCAGTTGGGTCCGCAAACGCCGAGCCCGGTGCGGGCGATCACGCGCCTGAGTTTTTCCGCCCGGGCGCGGCCCTCGGCATCGTCGCCTTCGCCGAAACCGCCCGCGAACACCAGGGCGCTCCGCGCCCCCGCCGCCGCGCCGTCCTCGAGCACGCCGAACACCGCATCGGCGGGAACGAAGGAGACGATGTGATCGGGTGCTTCGGGGAGGGCTGAGAAATCGGCATAGCACGGCTCGCCCCAGATCTCCTCGCGCCTTGGGTTGACCGGATAGACGCCGCCCGTATACCCGAAGCGCGCGAGGTTCTCCTTGACCCGGCCGGACCAGTGCCGGGGCCGGTCCGAGGCCCCCACCAGGACGATGTTGCGGGGGTGCAAAAGCGCTTCGACCTTATCGGAACTCATGGCGGGTCCTGTCCCTGTTCTTGGCCGGGGCTGGAGTGCGGCCCGGCGATTGGTGTTTTCATTTGGCGGCGGCAATCTTATGCTGGCGGCACGGATCGCGGCAAGAAACGGCATGACGAGAAGCCGGCGGCTGTTGACCCGAGGCCCAACCAGGGAGGACCCAGTGGCGCTGATCATCAACAACGACCACGTGAGCCAGGTGCTGACCATGGAAGACACCATGGCGGTGCTCGAGCAGGCTTACGCCGATCTCGCCACCCGCGAGGGAGTCTGCCGTCCGCGCATCGATCTGCAAATT
>JAOTVC010000138.1 GCA_029863585.1 Alphaproteobacteria bacterium
CGTCCCGCCAGGGGATCGCCGGCCCGCAGCATGGCCGACAGCCGGTGGGCGATTTCCAGGGTCACCGCCCCTTCCAGGGCAAGGCCGAGTTCGCGCGCCCGGTGGGGAAAGGGCTCGGCGACCACCAGGAGCCAGTCGACCCCATCGAGCATCCGGTCGAGCACCCGCCTCAGCCCCGGCGTCGTTTCGCCGCCTTCAAGGTCGACCACGCCGGCGCCGGCATCCTCGAGCCATTCCAGCGGCAGATAAACCCGATCGAGCCTGCGGTAGTCGTCGGCGCAGTCCTGGATATGGTTGATCACCTGCAATGCCACGGCCAGCGCATCGGCGGCGACACGGGCCATATCGTCGTTCTCGCCATGGAGATCCAGGATATGCCGCGCGCAGGGGACCGCCGAAAGCCGGCAATATGACATCAACTCGCCCCAGTCCCGGTAGCGGTTCTTGACGGCGTCCTGCTGAAACGCCGCCAGAAGATCGGCGGCATGGCCGATCCCGATATCGGTTGCGGCAAGGCTTTGGGCGAAGGCCTCGGCCGGCCCGGTGTCCACTTCGACGATCACTTCCGCGCCGTTTGTCACGACGGCGCCGTCATCTTCGACCATGCCGGCGCCGATCGCGCGGGCGAAGGCATTCAACCGGGTGCGTTTTTCCTCAGAATCGAGCCGGGGATCGTCGGCGATGTCGTCGGCGGCGCGGGCGAAAGCGTAAAACGCGTGGACATGGGGCCGCATCGGCCGGGGAATCAGCCAGGATGCGACGGGAAAGTTCTCATCGCCCGGGCCCTTGGCCGCCGGACTGAAACGTTCCTCTGCACTTGTCGTGGGTTCGTCCATCGTCTTCCCGTTTCCTGCCGACGATATTTTGCAGGTGGAACCAAGCCGCGGCAAGTCGTCTCACGCTCAATTGTCTATAATCTTGCACCTCACCTAGGGAGGCACCTGGACATGCAACAACGGACGCTCGGTCACGACGGCCTATTGGTTTCGGCAATCGGCTTCGGCGCCCCCACCTTCACCGGCGACACGCCGCCGGGCGGCCTGGAGAACGCCATCGCCGTGATCCACCGGGCGATCGCCCTCGGCATCACCTTGATCGACACCGCCGATCACGGCGACGGCAACAACGAGGTGGTGTTGGGCGAGGCGCTGGCCGGGCGCAGACAGGACGTGGTGCTGTGCTCGAAATTCGGCAATTTGCGCGGCCAGTCCTGGGCCGAGGGCCGCACCGTGGACGGCAGCCCGGAATACGCCCGCAAGGCGCTGGAGGCGTCCCTGGCACGGCTCCGGACCGATTATCTCGACCTCTACTACCTGCACCGGGTCGACCCCGCCATCCCCATCGAGGACAGCATCGGCGGCATGGTGCGGCTGAAGGAGGAAGGCAAGATCCGCCACATCGGCCTGTGCGAAGCCGGGCCCGAGACGATCCGCCGCGCCAATGCGGTTCACCCCATCGCGGCGGTGGAAAGCGAATACTCCCTGATGACCCGCGATTACGAGGCCGACACCCTGCCCACGGTGCGCGACCTCGGCATCGGCTTCGTCGCCTATTATGCGCTCGGGCGGGGGTTCTTCTCGGGTGCCATCACCGCGCCGCCCGACGACAACCGCCGGTCCGTGCCCCGCTTTTCCGCGGACAACCTGCCCGGCAACCTGGAAAAACTTCAGGCCCTCAAGGACATGGCGGCCAGCAAAGGCTGCACGCCGGGCCAGATCGCCCTGGCCTGGGTCCTGCACCAGGGCGATTTCGTCGTCCCGATCCCGGGGACGAATTCCATCGCGCATCTCGAGGAAAACGCGGCCGCCGCCGGCGTCGGCTTGGGCGCCGCCGAGTTGGCCGCGCTCGACGCCCTGTTCCCGCAGCAGGGCGGCCTCGCCGGCGACCGGTTCGACCGCGACCGGTCTTCCGAGTTGAACATCTAACAACGCGCGCCGCCGCTCAGGTGCTGGGTTTGCCGCGGGTCTTGCGCGCCTTCATCCGTTCGGCCTTGCTCATGGCGCGCTCCAGCGATTTCAGTGCCGCGCGCGCCGGCGCATAACCGCCCTGCCGCGCCCGGTCCAACCAGCGCCAGGCGCGGACCCGATCCTTGGGCACGCCCTCTCCTTCGCCATAGAGCAGGCCGAGATTGTATTGCGCCGGGGCCAATCCCGCTTGCGCCGCCTGTTTGAAGAGGATCGCCGCCTGGGCGGGGTTCTTCTCCACTCCCATCCCGCGCTCATACAGCACCCCGAGATTGTAGGCCGCCTCGACATGGCCGGACCGTGCCGCCAGGGTGAACCACTGCGCCGCCTGGGCCGGGTCCTTGGTGCGCCCGCTGCCGGTCTGGAAGGCAAGGCCCAAGCCGAACTGGGCGGCCGTGTGGCCCTGCCGGGCGGCCTTCTCGAACCAGTCGGCGGCGCGTTTGGGATCTTTCCGCCCCTGGAGTCCGCGCCAATGGATCAGCCCCAGGAAATATTGGCCACGCGGATTGCCCGCCTCTGCCGCCCGCCGGTACCAGGCCATGGCATCGCTGTAGCCGCCGGGAACGGGGACCTTCTCCGCCGCCAGTGCCGCGGGAGCGAGCGCCAGAATCCCAAGGCCCAGAATCCCTGGCCATAGGCCGGAGCGCCGCCAAAAGCGGCGCGCCCGGGCGCAAACCATCGGCGAGAATCGCATACGCGCCATCATCCCGCGAGGTCACCCTCGCCCCCAACCCCTTGAAATTTCTTTTGCGGTGAGAATAGCCCCCCAACGGGGGCGGCGTCTATGCGGTGACGTCGATGGCGACGCGGCCGCGCACGCGGCCCGCAAGAACCTCATCCGCCAAGGCCGGCAGGTCGCCCAGCACGGCATCGGTGGTGATCCGTTCCAGCCGCTCCCGGCTCAAGGCCTGCGGGATCCGGTTCCAGGCGGTGCGGCGCTCGGCGATGGGACCGTGGCCGCCCTCGATTCCGATCAGGCGCACGCCGCGGAGGAAGAACGGGATCAGGGAGGCGGTGAAGGTGTTGCCCCCGGCCAGGCCGCAAGAGGCGATCACACCGCGCTCGTCGAGGGACGAGATCACCGTGGACAAGGTGGTGCCGCCGACCGCATCGATGCACCCCGCCCAGCGCCGCGCCATCAACGGCCGCTCCGCTCCGCCTTCCAATTCGGCCCGCGGAATGACACCGGCCGCGCCGAGCGAGGTGAGATAGGCCTCCTCCTCCAGCCGGCCGGTGGACGCCTCGACCCGGTAGCCGAGGGCCGCCAGCATGGCGATGGCCATGGAGCCGAGGCCGCCCGAAGCGCCGGTGACCAGGATGGTCCCGGCATCGGGAGCGATCCCGCCTTTCTCGAGCTCCAGGATCGAAAGCATCGCGGTCATCCCCGCCGTGCCCACCGCCATGGTGTCCCGCGCCGTCCAGCCATCGGGCACCGGGACCAGCCACTCGGCCTTGGCCCGGGCGAAAGCGGCGTAACCGCCGGCGAATTGCTCGCCCGCCCCATAGCCGTTCAACACCACTTGATCGCCGGGCCTGAAAGCGGGCGAGTCCGATTCCTCCACCGTGCCCGCGAGGTCGATGCCCGGCACAAAGGGGAAATCCTTGATGCGGTAGCCCACCCCCTTCACCATCATCGCGTCCTTGTAGTTGATGGTGGAATGGCTGACGCGGATCAGCACGTCGCCTTCGGGCAAGACCGAGCGGGGAACCTCCCCGATTTTGGGCACCGGCCGCTCGCCGCCCTCTTCGAGGAACAGCGCGCGGAAGGTCTCAGGCATGCTCATAACACGGGTCCCTTGCTGGGCGGGCCGATCCCGGCAACCCGCCAATTGAGTGTTTCACCGGCGAGGAACGGCCTGACGGCACCGCCGTTCGCGCCGCCACCGACATCCAGGGACTCGGGAACCGTCCAGGGCGCCCGTTCCAGGATCAGGGTCTCCTCGTTGACCGGCAAGCCGTAGAACTCGGCACCGAAATGAGAGGCGAAGTTCTCGAGCCTGTCCAGCGCCCCCATCTCCTCGAACACCGTGGCGTAGGCTTCCATGGCGACCGGCGCGTTGAAGATGCCGGCGCAACCGCACAGCGCCTGCTTGTCGCCGATGCCATGGGGCGCGGAATCGGTGCCGAGAAAGACGCGCGGGTGTCCCGCCGCGACGATGCGGCGCAGCGCGTCGCGATGGCGGGCACGCTTGAGGACGGGCAGGCAAAAGAGGTGCGGGCGGATGCCGTATCCCAGCATGTCGTTGCGTTCCGCCATCAGGTGATGGGGCGTGACGGTGGCCGCCAGTCGAGCCGGGCCTTCGGTTACGAAATCCACGGCCTCTTTGGTGGTGATGTGTTCCAGCACCACCCGAAGGCCGGGAAAATCCTGCAGCAGCGGCGCCAGCACCCGCTCGATGAACACCGCCTCGCGGTCGAAGACGTCGACATCGTCATCGGTCACCTCGCCATGGATCAGCAGCGGCACATCGAGCGCCTCCATGCGCGCGATCACCCCCCGGATGCGATCGATGTCGCTGACGCCCGACTGGGAATTGGTGGTGGCGTTCTGGGGATAGAGCTTGCAGGCGAACACCACGCCGGCGTTGTAGCCCTTGGCGATTTCTTCCGGATCGGTATCGTCGGTGAGATACAGCGTCATCAGCGGCGTGAACCGGCCTCCGCCCTTGGGCGCGGCGCCGATCCGGTTGCGGTAGGCGGCGGCATCCCTGACCGTCACCACCGGCGGGGCGAGGTTGGGCATCACCACGGCGCGGGCGAACACCCGGGCGGTCGCGGCCAGGACCGCTTCCAGCATGGCGCCGTCGCGCAGATGCAAGTGCCAATCGTCGGGCCGCCGGATGACGAGGCGTTCCTCGCTCATGGCCGCGCCCGCCCTTTCCTGGGTGACGGCGTCCCCATCACGCCGCCTCCCGGGCCCGCGCCAGGAGGCCGCGCGCGGCCCGGTCAACCGCATCGACCGTGAGGCTCCCCATCAAGCAGGTCCTACCCGCCAGGGCGTCGGTTCGGCCCATCAGTTCCTCATAGGTTTCCGGCGTGCGCACCACGGCGCAGAGCGGCCCGAAGGGCGCGTAATGCCTGTCCTGGGTCGGCCCGAACAGGCCCAGCGTCGGCACCCCGGCCGCGGCCGCCATGTGCATCAGGCCCGAATCATTGCCGATGTAGAGGTCCGCCCGCTTGAGGCAGGCATAGGCCGTCAGAAGGGGCACATTGTCGAACACCTCGATCACCCGGTCCGGCGCAAGGGCATCGATAAGGGGGCGCGCGGTTTCCCGTTCTGAAGGCGCGCCCAGGACCATGACGCGGGCCCCGGGCAAAGGCCCGTCGTCGCCGGTGAGCCGCGCCGCCAGCTCGACAAAACGCGCAACCGGCCATTCCTTGCAGGGCCAATTGGCGGTCGGGCCCAAGGCAAGGACCGGCCCCGTCCCATCGGTCAGCCGCGCGGCCTCGGCGTCATGGGCCGGGCCGGTCCACAGGGCGGGCGGCGCCGGTTCGGCCAGATCCAGGACCTTGGAAAGCGCGATCAGCCGGTGAACCGGGGCACGGTCGGTGTAGTACGCGAGCCGCCGCCGGCGCGGCAGCACCATGGTCGCGACCGAGCCGCGCAGATCGACGATCAGGTCCCAGAACGTCGTCACGGTGGCCGCCCAAAGTCCCAGCCAATGTCCCGCCCAGGGCCGCTTTGCCAAGACGATGACCCGGTCCAGGCCGGGAACGGCTTCGAACAAGGGTGCGGCGACCGGGCCGCAGGCGATGGTCAATCGGGCCTCCGGATGGGTTCGGATCAGATGTTGCACCAGCCCCGAGGACAGCACCGCGTCGCCGATCCGCGTGGAGGTCACGAAGAGAATCCGCATCGGGGCGGTTATACGCACCCCCGCCGCCCTTGCCAAAGGCTTTTCCGTCCGCTACCAGATAGACGCCTTGGCGGGCACGCAGTCAGGAGGCCGCCGCGATGTTTCCCATAGGGCAGATGACCTTGGCCGTGCTCGAGGCGCGGGGGGTGATCCGGGTCGCCGGCACCGACGCCCGGGATTTCCTGCAGAACATCGTCACCAACGATGTCACCCGGGTCGGCCCGGCCACGGCGATCTGGGCGGCACTGCTGACGCCCCAGGGCAAGTACCTCCACGATTTCTTCATCATCGAAGTGGCCGGCGCCTTGATGCTGGATTGCGAAAAGGCCCGCGCCGGCGATCTCATCGACCGGCTCAAGCGCTACCGGCTGCGCTCCAAAGTGGAGATCGAGGACGTATCGGCGGATTGGGCGGTCTGCGCCCTGATGGGGACCGATGCCGATGCCAACGCGCTGGTCGGGTTCGAAGGCCGTGGCGGCCCCATCGGCGGCGGCGTTTGCTATGTCGATCCGCGTTACGGCGGCATCGGTGCCCGGGCCCTGCTCCCGCGCGGCGCGCTCGATGAACTGCTCGCCGCGGGATTCGATCAAGTGGAGGCCGAACTCCACGATTACACCCGGCTGTGCCTGGGGTTGCCCGACGGCAGCCGCGACCTCACGGTCGACAAGGCCCTGCCGATGGAAAACGGCTTCGACGCGCTGCACGGGATCGACTGGGACAAAGGGTGCTATGTCGGCCAGGAGATGACCGCGCGCATGCGCTACCGCGCGACCCGCCGGCGCCAGCTCCTGCCGGTCGAGATCAGCGGCGCGGCTCCGGCCCCCGGCACCCCCATCATGCAGGGGGAGAAAGAGGCCGGCGAAATGCGCTCCTCGGCCGGCGGCATCGGCTTGGCACTGCTCCGGATCGATGCCTTGGAACGGCTCGGCACGGACGGCGGACAGCTCAGCGCCGGCGGCGCGGTTCTCAGTCCCCTGCGCCCGCCCTGGCTGGCGGCCCCGTCAGACGACAGCGGGGAGACCGGGTCACCGCAGGAATAAGGAACCCGGCCGCGGCCGATCACGCCCCGCGGTCGCGGGATCTCCGCCATACGACCCAATAGATGCCTGCATTCACCGCCAGCACGACGATGCCGATGACGGTGAAGCCGGCCCGGGGGAAACCGCCCGGGAACAAAATCTCGGGATAGACCAGCGGCAGCAGGTAGTGTTCGACGAAGCCGGTGCCGTAGCCCGCCTCATCCGCCTTCAAGCGGAAGTGGTTTTCCAGATAGGTCAGCGGGCAAACCCAGCCGATCAGCTCGATCCCCGCTCCCCACAAGGCGACCGGCACATGCACCCAGGCGAGCCGGCGCCAGCGCAGCACCAGCAACCCGCCGAGCAAAACGAACAGGATGAAAGCAAGGTGCACGACGACGGTCGCATCGGCCAGGACTCGGTAGACCATGGCTCCATCTTTCGGTTTCCGTTACATCCCATTAGACCTGATCTCGGCGGAAGAGGCCAAGTCTTGCGCCGTCAGCGGCCCCGGGCCCCGCAACCGGGGCGCGCCTCGCGCCGCGCCCTAGCCTTGCCACGCGCCTGGGGGCCTTCCGGCACGCGAACTGGCCAATCGCCGGCGCTTGCGCTAGAAAGGCCTCCCGCCCGCCGCGATCCCCCGGCCGGGCCGCGACCTTGGGCAGGAGAGAATGGAAACCAGCTTTCTGGGCATTCCCGGCATGGATGGGCTGGTCTTTTCCGGGCTGGCTCTGGCCTCCTTCTGCACCGCCTTCTTCGGCATGATCACCGGCGCCGGCGGCGGTCCCATCCTGCTGGCCCTGATGGCCATGGTGATGCCGCCCGCCGTCCTCATCCCGGTGCACACGGTTGTGCAGCTCGGCGTCGGCTCAAGCCGCGTCCTCATGCTCTGGCGCTTCATCCTTTGGCCCACGGTGCTGCCCTTCCTGATCGGCGCGGTCCTCGGCGCCGCCCTTGCGGCACCCATCTTTGTCAGCCTGCCCTCGGCCATCCTGCAGGGCATTGTCGGCCTGTTCGTCCTCCTGGTCGCCTGGGTGCCGGAATTCGGGCGCTTCGGTCCGGAACGCGGGCGTTTCGCCTTCCTCGGCTTCGGCATGACCTTCCTCGCCATGTTCGTGAGTTCCATGGGATCGCTGTTGGCGCCCTTCGTCGCCACCATCAGTCCCGACAGGCGCAACTACGCCTCCACCACCGCCGCCCTGATGTCCATGTCCCACATCGTCAAGCTGGTGGCCTTCGGCGTGCTGGGGTTCGCCATCGGCACCTACCTGCCGTTGATGGCCGCCATGGTGGGCACTGCGGCGTTCGGCAATTGGCTGGCGCGCAAGGTGCTGTTCCGCATGCGCGAAGAGTTGTTCCGCACCATCCTCAAGGTCCTATTGACGGCGCTCGCTCTGCGCCTGCTCTGGGTCGCCGCCCGGGACAGCGGCCTGTTCTAGGATCAATGGGCGATTTCACATGCCTTACGGCCCTGCCCCATGCTAAACACCGCGCCGGCGCGCGAAGCACACGGACTGGAGCGTGAAACGAGAGGAGGTTCGTCATGATAAAACGGCGCGATCCGACCTGGCGGTTCCGCCTCGCCCTGGGGCGGAAAGTGGTCCGGGACAAGACCAAATACCGCCGCAAGGTCAAGCACAAGCCCCGGCATCACCGCCGGGGCTCGTCAATCCAGAAGCCGCTTGAGGCGCCGGACGGGACCTCAGGCCGCAACCTGTTCCCGCATTCCGGGGTCCGCAGCAGCCGCGGCCTCCGCCTCGGCCACGGCCGCCGCCTGCTGGCGCTCCCACTGCCTCTGCCGCTTAAGCGAGGAACGGTCGCTCAGCCAACTGGACGCCAGCCAAAGGAAGGTGGCGACGGCAAGCAGCCCCGTCACCATGAAGACCAGCATCAGCTGATGATCGCTCAGATTGAAAGACAGCACGAAATTGCCGCTCAGAAGGCTGCTACCGGCGACCGGCGTCGCAGCTATGGGGGCGGCGCGGGCCGAAGCCCGGGCCGGCTGCAACAAGGCGAAGCCGGCACCCAGGGGACGCTGGGCCCCTTCGGGAACCTCAAGCGCGGCCGTTGCCAAGGGATCCTCGCCCAACTGCAGCTCGGAACTGGGCTCGATCGGCGGAATCGGGTAGTCGAAGATCACGGTATCGCCGTCGCCATCGTCTGCCGCGGCACCGAGTTGCATCGGCGTGCTGGTCTCAAAGGCGGTGCGTTTCTCTTGCGGCGCAGTCGGTCCCTGGGCGATCGCTCCGGCCAGCGGACCCGCCGAATTGGAGCCGGCCGCGGGAGCCTGACGGGCCCCGCCGCCGTCCGTGGCGGAGGTTGGCTCGAGCCGAACCCGGTCTTTGGCGGCCGCGCGTTCCGCTCCGGCGCTGACTCCGCCGAAGGCGAGACGCCCTTCGCGCCTCACCTCGCCAACCGAGGGTCGGACGATGAGCGGAGTGCCAACTGACCCCTTGAGAGCGGCGGGGACAGCCATCCCGGAGGATTCCGAACTTTCCTCGGACCTCATGAAAGAGACCGACGTCTCCCTGATGGACACATCCGGCGCATCGGCCGGATCGGCAAACGGCGAAATCGTCGTGGACGCCTGAAAACCCAGCGCGATCGCCGAGCCGAAAATAACGACTCCGATCATCGCCGACAGCAGGCCGAAACCGACGGCTGTCATGCCCGACTGTGCGCCACCCAAACGGTACAAGGATGTCGAAAGTTTCCGCAACGCCCGTCTCCCGATACGCCAAACCACTCAACCAAGCCCCGAAAACCGACGGAGCCAATTTGAACTAAATTTGTCTATAACGCCGTTACCTAATATTAACCAACCACATTCGATAGAAAATTTAGTAAAAATGTAGTGATTATTAATATTTGTTAACCTTAATATTTATTAATTTCTTGATCCCCTCGCGCGACGAACCTGGCCGGGACATCCGCTCCGTCGGCGCCTCCCAACCCGCAGCGGCGGCGCGGCATTGCCAAT
Source organism: Alphaproteobacteria bacterium (assembly GCA_029863585.1). Lineage (GTDB taxonomy): Bacteria > Pseudomonadota > Alphaproteobacteria > SMXQ01 > SMXQ01 > SMXQ01. The sequence continues at coordinate 9,818 of JAOTVC010000138.1, forward strand.
ATCCTTGACCCCCAAGACACTGAAATGAGACAATTTTTGAACAGTTAGGGGAAATCTGGGGCGCGCAGGCGCGGCCCGGCCTGATCCCTCGGCCGGGGGAGACACACGCTTCATGACTTTGTTCCTGGATGAACGCAGCGTCGCGGGCTTGATCGACATGGACGATGCCCTCGCCGCCGTCGAAGCCGTGTTCGCCGAGGTCGGCCGGGGCACCGTCACCAACGTTCCCCGGGTGCGCGCCCCGCTGAAGGACGGCACCCTGCGCATCACCGCCGCGGTCCTCCAGGAGCTTGGCTATTACGGGGTCAAGGTGTCGCCCACCACCATCTTCGAATCGAGCGCCGGGAGGGTGTTTTCCCTCTATGCCGGGGATAGCGGTGCGCTTCTCGCCATCGTGCAGGTTTTCGCCCTCGGCGCCCTGCGCACGGGGGCCGCCAGCGGTGTCGCCACCAAGTACATGGCGCGGCCCGAATCCCGCCGCCTCGCGGTGCTCGGCACCGGCCGCCAGGCGCGCACCCAGGTGGAGGCGATTTTCAGGATCCGCCCGATCACCGAAATCCGCGTTTTCAGCCGCCGGGCCGAGAACCGCGCGCGGTTCTGCGCCGATCTCGCCCGCCCCGGGCTGGACCTATCCGGCACCGAGAGCGCGCAAGAGGCCGTGCGTGGCGCCGATATCGTGGTCACCGCGACCACCGCGACGGAGCCGGTGCTGAAGGGCGAGTGGCTGGCGCCCGGCACCCATGTCAACGCCATCGGCGCTAATTTCGAATACCGCCGCGAACTCGACCTCGACGTGGTTGCCAGGGCTGCGGTAATCGCCACCGACGATACGGAGCAGGTCCGCTACGAGGCGACCGACCTCGCCGCGCCGGTCGAACAGGGCATCATCGCCTGGGACGACGTGGTTAATCTCGGCGACATCGTCGCCGGCAAGCGGCCCGGGCGCGGCTCCGCCGACGACATCACATTGTTCAAGTCCTTAGGAGTCGCCTTCGAGGACGTGGCACTCGCCGCGCGCGCCTTTGAAAAGGCGAAGGACCAGGGGATCGGGCAGGAATTGCCCGATCTCGCGGGTTA
>JAOTVC010000139.1 GCA_029863585.1 Alphaproteobacteria bacterium
CTGGTGGAACAGCCCGGATTGGGGCGCACCGGCCGCTTCGCCCATGTCGCGCTAAGCGGGGAGGCGGCGACCGGCGCCATCGTCACGGCCCGCATCACCGGCGCCGACGGCCGGCGCCTCACCGGCATCGCGGCGCCATGACCGGCGGCGGTTGGCTGCCCCGCCTGCGGGCCGGGCTGAACCGCAGCCGCGAGGCGCTGGCCGGCGGCCTCGCCTCGATCTTCAGGGGCCGCGGCGTCGACGCCGCCACCGTCGAAGAGCTCGAAGATCTCCTGATCATGGCGGATCTCGGCCCCGCCACCGCGGCGCGGCTGGCCCAGGCGGTCAGGGACCGCAAGTTCCAAGACGCCCAGGACGGCCAGGCGGTGGCCCTGGCCCTGGCCGAGGAGATCGAGGCCATCCTCGGCCCCGTGGCCCGGCCGCTCGAGGTCGACGGCGCGGCCAAACCCCACGTCATCCTGGTGGTCGGCGTCAACGGCACCGGCAAGACCACCACCATCGGCAAGCTGGCGCACCTGTTCCGGGGCGAGGGCCGTTCCGTGATGGTCGCCGCCGGCGACACCTTCCGCGCCGCGGCGGTGGAACAGCTGCGCATCTGGGCCGAGCGCGCCGGCGCCCGCTTCTTCGGACAGGAAGCGGTCAAAGATGCCGCGGCGGTCGCCTTCGACGCGGTCAGCGCGGCCCAGGCCGAGGGCACCGACGTGCTGCTGATCGACACGGCGGGACGGCTCCATAACAAGGCCGACTTGATGGCGGAACTGGAGAAGATCATCCGCGTGATCCGCAAGGTCGATCCCTCGGCACCTCACGACACTCTGTTGATCCTGGATGCCACCACCGGCCAAAACGCCCACGCCCAGGCCGAGATCTTCCGCGACATCACCAAGGTGACGGGACTGGTGGTGACCAAGCTGGACGGTTCGGCCAAGGGCGGCGTCCTGGTGTCTCTCGCCGACCGGTTCGGACTGCCGGTCCACGCCATCGGCGTCGGCGAGGGGATCGACGACCTGCGCCCGTTCGCGGCCAGGGATTTCGCCCGCTCGCTCCTCGGCCTCGACGGCGAAGCGGCGGATTCTGCGGCGAATTCTGCGGCGGATTCTGCGGCGGACGCCACCCACAATCCATAACCCAGCGGCGCCTCAGGGCAGGTCGGATGCCCCTTCGGGATTGGTGCGCGGCTCGAAAACTTCCGTCTCGCCCAATTCCCGGTCGTGATGTAGCGCCCAATGCACCGTCGGGAAGGCGATCTCCGACCACGGGATTTCCTCCCAGGCGAAGAGACCCACGGCCTGGCTCTCGACGCCGGGTCTGATGGCGTCATCGGTGAGGGTTGCCCGATAGATCAGCTGCACCTGGCTGAGCCTGGGGATCGAGTAGACCGCCAGCAGGGAGCGGATCTCGATCCGCGCATAGGCCTCTTCCCAGGCTTCGCGCATGGCCCCCTCTTGGGGGGCTTCGTTGAGCTCCAGATATCCCGCGGGCAGGGTCCAGTACCCCAGCCTCGGCGGGATGGCGCGGCGGCAGAGCAGCACCCGATCGCGCCATTTGACCACGGCACCCACCACCATCTTCGGGTTGTCGTAATGGATGAACCCGCAATCGGGACAGACCAGGCGCAGGCGGTCATCCCCTTCGGGGATCTCCTCGACCCGTGGACCGCTGTCCGGCAGCTTGGGCGGCGTGCTCATGCGGGCATGTTGAACGGCTTGCCGCATCGGCACAAGGGGCCCCGGCGGCACCGGCCCGATGCCGGGCCCGGACGACCCTTAGATGACGATGTTGACGATGCTGCCCCGGGGCAGGTTTCGAGGGCTCTGTCCCTCGGCGGGTGGCTGCGGCAGCGCCGGCGTTTGCGCCTGGGCGGACGCCTCGCGGGCGGCCAGCGCCTTGGCGGCGGCGGCCAGCGCGGGGGGTTGGGTCGGCGTGGCCGGGCCGGGAGTTGCGACCGGCCCCTGGGGGACGGCACCGGCCTGGGACGGCAAGGATGACAAGGCGTGCAAAAGGGCGGAGGTCGGCGAGATTTGCATGTAGGTCCCTGATCCTTTTGTCTCTGGGGCGTCCTGCCCGAACGGTCCTTGCGGTGCCCGTGCGAGGGGAAGCGTCGCGATCCTAGTTGTCTCCCCTTAACAAGCGCTTAATGCGCCCGCCCCGAAGACCAATCTTTACCGAAGATTAAGGCCACTAGCCCCTATATGGTTTTGATTTTGGGCAGGGGCGGTAGCGGCCCCATCGGGCCGCGCGGTTTTTCATGGCGAACGACGGTTTCAAAGAGGATTACGAAGCGCTTCTGGAGATGGCGCGCGACAAGACCGTCGCGGGCCGGGCCGCCCTTGTCAACACCATCAGCGATCTGTTCAACAACCGCAACGAGGTCCTGACCGACCAAGAACGGGCCCTGATGTCCGATATCCTGCGCCAGTTGATCCATGCCGCGGAAATGTCCGTGCGCCGGGATCTGTCCCGCAAGATGGCGGCCATGGACAACGTCCCCCACGAGCTGATCGTAACGCTGGCCAATGACGAGATCGAGGTCGCCCACCCCATCCTGGTGACGAGCGAGCTGCTCCATGATTCCGATCTGATCGAAATCATCCACCACCGCACCATGCAGCACCAGCTCTCCATCGCCATGCGCCGCACCGTCAGCGAAAGCGTCGCCGACGCACTGGTGGAAAGCGGTGACGAAGACGTTATCAAGGCACTGCTGGAGAACTCGAACGCCCATATTTCCAAGGCCACCATGGAATACCTGGTGGACCAATCGAAACGGGTCAACAGCTACCAGAATCCCCTGCTGACCCGGCCCGACCTCGACCCGCAGCTGGCCAGGCGGATGTACATGTGGGTATCGGCGGCGCTCCGCAATTACGTGACGGAGCATTTCGAAATCGATCCCACGGAACTTGACGAAAACCTCGACAACACGGTTTCGGAGATCACCACCGCCCCGCACGATCCCGGCGAAGGCGGCCCGGACAAGGCCCGGGAGCTCGCCCAGCGGCTGGCGGATGCCGGCCAGGTCACCCCTGAGTTCATGATCCGGGTCCTGCGCCAAGGCGAAATCCCGCTGTTCGAGGCGATGTTCGTGATCCACTCGGGGCTGCGGCCGAAGCTTCTGCAGCGCATCATGTTCGAACCCGGCGGCGAAGCGCTCGCGGTAACCTGCAAGGCGATCGACATGGCGAAAAACGATTTTGCCTCGATTTTCATGCTGACCCGCAAGGCCCGGGCCAAGGAAACCGTCATCAGCCCGTCGGATTTGACCCGGGTGCTTGCCCTTTACGACCGGGTACGGTCGGATTCCGCCAAGGCCATGCTTGCCCGGTGGCAGCGCGATCCTGAATATCTCAATGCCATACGCATGCTGTCGTCACAGAACGGCAAGGGCGGAAATGCCGTGTTGCCCGGGAATTCGTCCACGGATCAGACGTGATGACCGGCTCTGGGGACATTACGGCGAGAAGCTTCTCGGGCCAGGCCGAGCGCTGCGAAACCGGAACCCGGGACCCATCCCAGGGAGAGCTCGTCGTGCACGGCGAGGGCGGACTGCCGGCGGACATCGCCTGGCGCCTGAGCGAGGCCCGTCCCGCCTATGTCGCCGACCTGAACGGCCGCGTCACCGGCGCCAATGCACGATACCGCAGGCTGGCCAGCCTGGTCGCGGACCCCGGCGGCCGCGCCGATCCCGCCCGCCCCGCTTTTCCCTTGGAGGAAGCCATCGCCGCGGTGCTCGGCACCGGATGCTGCCGGTCGCATCACGACATGCTGAGAGGCCCGGAAGGGGAGCACCATTTCCTCTCCGATCATTTTCCGGTGCACGACGATAATGGCCAGATCAGCGGAATCTGCGGTGTCTACGAGGACAATACCCTCGGCGTCTCGGAGCGCAAGGCGTCGCTGGTGGCCAAGGAGCGATTCGACGATATTGCGCGCCTGGTGGCGGGCTGGATCTGGGAAACCGACGCGGATTTCCAGCTCACTTATGTTTCGCCCCAGGCGATGGACTTCCTTGGCCTGCACCCCCGCGAGATGCTCGGCCGCTCCCTGCTTACCATCGGCCGCCTCGGCGAGAAAGGCCCCGAGGCCGCGACCGAGCCGTTCCGCACGGGAAACCGCACGCCGTTCCGCGACGCCACCTTCACCTTTGCCCTGGCCAACGGCACGCACCGGTATTTCAGCTTGAGCGGCCTGCCCATCTTCGACAGCGAAGGCAATTTCAACGGCTACCGCGGCATGGCAACCGACATCACCCGGGTGACCGAGGCGCGCCGTGTCGCCAACATGTCCCAGGGTCAATTGACGCTCGCGATCGAGAACATCACCGAGGGCTTCGCCCTGTTCGATGCCTCCGGCGCGCTGGTCCTGGTCAACAACCGCTTCGGGGAATATCTCAAGGAAGCGACCCAAGCGCTCGAACCGGGGACCCAATTCGATGCCGTGGCGCGCGACGCGGCGAACCGCGGCCTGTTCGCATCGCGGGACGAGGCCCTGGAAGCTTGGCTCTCCCTGTGGCCGCGGGCCAAGGCCCTGCACGAGGCCAGCGCCGAGATCCACGCCGCCGACGACCGCTGGTTCCGGGTGAGCGGCAGATCGACGGAGGAGAACGGGCTGGTCGTCATCGTCTCCGACGTCACCGTCATGAAATCGCGGGAAGAGACGCTGAAGGCGTCGCGCGACATCGCCGAACGGGCGAGCCGGTCCAAGTCGCTGTTCCTCGCCAATATGAGCCACGAGCTCAGGACGCCGCTTAACGCCATCATCGGCTTCTCCGAACTGATGCACGACGAGAGCCTCGGCCCGCTCGGGGAACCGCGTTACAAGGAATATGTCGAGGACATCATCGATTCGAGCCGCCACCTGCTCGGCGTCATCAACGACATCCTGGAAGTTTCCAAGGCCGAGGCCGGCAAGATCGAGCTGTTCGAGGAAAACCTTCTGGCCAACGACGAGATCAAGGCCGCCACCCGGCTGTTCACCAAGCAGGCCGACACTGCCGGGGTGAAGCTGATCACCGAACCCATGAACCCCGACTGCACCTTCCGGGCCGATCAGCGCAAGATTCGCCAGGTGCTGCTCAACCTGATTTCCAACGCCATCAAGTTCACCCCCGCGGGCGGCAGCGTCACCTTGACGCCGGCCTTGCGGGCCAACGGCGAATTCACCATCACCGTGCAGGACACCGGGATCGGCATGGCCGAACAGGACATTCCCGCTGCCCTGACGCCGTTCGGGCAGGTCGAGAGCACGCTGTCGCGCCGCTTCGAGGGCACCGGCCTGGGCCTGCCGCTCAGCCAGGCGCTGATGGAGGTCCACGGCGGCCGCCTGCGGCTCGACAGCGCGCCGGGCCAAGGCACGCGGGTGCGCATCACCTTGCCTAAGGAACGGGTTGTCTCCTAGATCGGAACCGCCCTAGCGGGCGGCTTCGCAAAGCGCGCGTACGCCGGGAAGCTCCTTGCCTTCGAGCCATTCCAGGAAGGCACCGCCGGCGGTGCTGACGTAAGAGAATTCGCCGACCACACCGGCCGCGGCCAGCGCCGCGACGGTGTCGCCGCCCCCCGCCACCGACAACAGATCGCCTTTTCCGGTGGCCGCCGCCACCCAGCGGGCCAACGCCATGGTGCCGGCATCGAAGGGCGGAAATTCGAAGGCGCCGACCGGCCCGTTCCACACCACCGTCTTGCAGCCGCCCAGGTCCTCGATCAGCAGGTCGAGCGACGCCTTGCCGATATCGAGGATCATGGCATCGCCCGGCACATCGCCGATGGCAACGGTGTGCGCCTCGTTGCCGGCCTCCAATCCGCTCGCCACCACGGCGTCCACCGGCAGCAGGATACGGCAGCCCCGGGCTTCGGCCCTGGCGGTGATCTCCCGGGCGGTTTCGGCCATGTCGTGTTCGCAGAGCGAGCGGCCGACACTGACCCCCGCGGCATGGAGGAACGTGTTGGCCATGCCGCCGCCGATGACCAGCCGGTCCACCCGCGCGCTGAGATTGCCGAGCAGCTCCAGCTTGGTCGACACCTTGGCACCGCCGACGATCGCCGCGACCGGGCGTTTGGGGTCCTCCAGGGCGCCCCGGAGCGCCTCCAGCTCGGCCTGCATCAGCCGGCCGGCGAAGGCGGGCAGATGATGGGTGATGGCCTCAAGGGAAGCATGCGCCCGGTGGGCGGCGGAAAACGCGTCGTTCACATAGAGCTCGCCCAATTCCGCCAGGGCGGCGGCGAAACGCGGATCGTTGGCTTCCTCGCCGGGATGGAAACGCAGGTTCTCCAGCAGCGCCACGCCGCCGGGCTCCAGCCCGCCGACCACCGATGCCGCCGGCGCGCCGATGCAATCGACGGCGAAGGCGACCGGGCGGCCCAGCACCTCGCCGAGCGCTCCGGCCAGGGGGGCCAACGACATGTCCTCCACCCGCTTGCCCTGGGGCCGGCCGAAATGGCTCAGCACGATGACCTTGGCGCCTTTTTCCGCCAGTTCGGCGATGGTCGGCGCGACCCGTCGGATGCGCGTCATGTCGCTGACCCGCCCGTCCTTGACCGGCACGTTGAGGTCGACGCGGATCAGTACCCGCTTGCCGGCGACCACCGCGTCGTCGAGGGTCTTGAAGACGGTCCCGCCTTGATCCATCGCCCGGGCCGGTCCGCCGGCTCAGCCCAGCTTGCCAACCATGGCCGCGACATCGACCATGCGGTTGGAGAAGCCCCATTCGTTGTCGTACCAGGACAGTACCCGGACGAACCGGCCTTCCAGCACTTGGGTCTCGGCCAGGTCGAAGATCGAGCTGGCGGGATTGTGGTTGAAGTCGCCGGAGACCAGGGGCTCGTCGGTATAGGCAAGCACACCTTTCATCGGACCGTCGGCGGCACGGATGACGGCCTTGTTGATGTCCTCCACCGTGCAGGCTTTCTTGGAGACGAAGGTCAGGTCGATCATCGAGACGTTGATGGTCGGCACGCGCACCGCGGTGCCGTCGATCTTCCCGGCCAGTTCCGGCAGCACCAATCCCACGGCTTTGGCCGCGCCGGTGGAGGTCGGGATCATGTTCTGGGCCGCTGCCCGGGCGCGGCGCAGGTCGCTGTGCAAGGTGTCGTGGATGCGCTGGTCGCCGGTATAAGAATGGACCGTCGTCATGAAGCCACGCTGGAAGCCCACCGCCTTGTTCACCACCGACACCACCGGCGCCAGGCAGTTGGTGGTGCAGGACGCGTTGGAGATGATGCGGTGGCTCTTGCGCAACCGGGTGTGGTTGACGCCCCTCACCACCGTGATGTCCTCGCCGGTGGCGGGGGCCGAGATCAGCACCCGCTTGGCACCGGCCTCGAGATGCTTGGCCGCCGCCTCGCGCTTGGTGAACAGCCCGGTGCATTCCAACGCCACGTCGACCTTGAGCTTATCCCAGGGCAGGTTGGCCGGGTCGCGTTCCGCCAGCACGGGGACCGTGCCGCGACCGAAATTGATGCCGCGCGCGGTCGGCCGCACGCGGCCCGGGAAGGGTCCGTGGACCGAATCGTATTTCAGAAGGTGGGCGTTGGCTTCGATGGACCCGAGGTCGTTGATGGCGACAACATCGAGATCCTTGCGGTTGCCCTCGTGAATGGCCCGAAGAACGAGGCGCCCGATGCGCCCGAACCCGTTGATCGCGACCCGTATCGGCATAGCTTTCTCCCGTCTTGAATGGTCTCGTACCCCGGCGGCGGTTCAGCCGCCGAGGCATTCCCTGGCCTTGGCGGCGACCGCCGCGGCCGTGATTCCCAGATCTTCGTACACGTCCTCGGCCGGCGCCGATTCGCCGAAACTGGTCAGCCCCACCACCCCGCCGCCGGGCCCGACATGGCGTTCCCAGCCGAAGGCCGCGCCCGCCTCGACGGCGACGCGGACCGCGTCGCCGCCCAGGATCGCCTCCCGTTCCGCCTTGGGGCGTTCGTCGAACAGCTCCCAACACGGCATGGAGACCACCTGGGTCTCGATCCCGTCGGCCAGCAATTGGTCGCGGGCGGCCATGGCGAGGGCGACCTCGGAGCCGGTGGCGAGGAGGCTCACCGCCGCCTTGCCCGAGGGAGCGGGCGCCAGGACATAGGCGCCGGCGGCACATTTGTTCTCGGACGCCTGTTCGGTGCGCAGCGCGGGCACCCCCTGGCGGGTCAGCGCGATGACCGACGGCCGGTCCGTCTGCTTCAGCGCCAAGGCCCAGCACTCCGCCGTTTCCACCGCATCGGCGGGGCGGAAGACGCAGAGGTTCGGCATGGCGCGCAGGCTCATCAGATGTTCGACCGGCTGATGGGTCGGCCCGTCCTCGCCGAGGCCGATGGAATCATGGGTCATGACGTAGATCACCCGGAGGCCCATCAGCGCCGACAGCCGGATCGAGGGTCGGCAGTAATCGGTGAACACCAGGAAGGTGCCGCTATAGGGAATGACGCCGCCGTGCAGCGCCATGCCGTTCATCGCCGCCGCCATGCCGTGCTCGCGCACGCCGTAATGGATGAAGCGCCCGCCGTAGTTCCCGGCGTTCAATACCTCCTCCACCTTGGTCCGGGTGTTGTTGGACCCCGTGAGATCCGCCGATCCGCCGATCATCTCCGGCACCTCGGCGGTGATCACTTCCAGCGCCTCCTGGGACGCCTTGCGGGTGGCCCAGGCCGGCGCCTCCTGGACCAGCGCCGTGACATGGGCCGCCACGGCGTCATCCAGGCTCCCCGGCAGGTCGCCGGCCATGGCCGCATCGAAGGCCGCGCGGGTGGCGGAATCCGCCGCGTCATGGCGCCCTTGCCAAGCGGCACGGGCCGCGCCCCCGCGGGACCCCGCCTCGCGCCAGGCCCGCAACACCTCGGCGGGCACCTCGAACGGTGCCAGATCCCAACCCAAGGCCTCGCGCGTGGCCGCCACCTCGTCCGCCCCCAGCGGCGCGCCGTGGGTCGCCGCGGTACCCCCCTTGTGGGGCGCGCCGAAGCCGATGGTGGTCCTGAGCGCGATGAAGGACGGCTTGTCGCTCGCCCGGGCGCTGGCGATGGCCGCGGCGATCGCTTCCGGATCATGGCCGTCGGCCGACTGGGTCTGCCAGCCATAGGCCGCGAAACGGGCAAGGGTATCATCGGAGACCGTCATCGACGTCGGCCCGTCGATGCACACCTGGTTGTCGTCGAACAGGACGATCAGGCGCGCCAGCTTGAGATGCCCGGCGAGCGACGCCGCCTCATGGCTGATGCCTTCCATCAGGCAGCCGTCGCCGGCGATGACATAGGTGAAATGGTCGACCAGATCGTCGCCGAACCGCGCCGCCAGGTGACGCTCAGCAATGGCCATGCCGACGGCATTGGCAAGCCCCTGACCGAGCGGGCCGGTGGTGGTCTCTATCCCCCGCGCGGCGCCGAATTCGGGATGGCCCGCGGTGCGGCTGCCGAGCTGGCGGAAGTTCTTGATTTCCTCCAGGGTGATGTCCTCATAGCCGGTGAGGTACATCAGCGCATAGAGCAGCATCGACCCGTGGCCCGCCGACAGCACGAAGCGGTCACGGTCCGGCCAGGCGGGATCCTTGGGATCGTATTTCAGGAAACGGGTGAACAGGACCGTCGCCATGTCCGCCGCCCCCATGGGCATCCCGGGATGCCCCGAAGCGGCCTTTTCCACCGCGTCGACGGCCAGGAATCGAATGGCATTGGCCATCCGTCCGTGAAGCGCGGGTTCAATCAGTGAATGGGCTACCGCCGGCGCCTCTGCGTCCGCCACGTTATCTCCCCTCCCGGTAAATAATGGGCGCGAATCGCGCGTCGATTCGATCAATCGGTGTCTGACAGGTTGATAAGCAATCCCGGCGCCGGTGGCAACAGGGGAATCTCCGCGATCCCCGCCGGCGGCGGCCCGGGCCGATGCGGATGGCGCCGTGAGCCCGGATGGGCTAAGGTGACGCGCCGTCTGGCGGCCTCTTTTCCTGCGTGTCGAGCCATTCCATGATCGATCTTTCCAGCCTTCGGGAAAAGCTTCCCGGGATTCTCCGCGCCCTTGCCGTCGGCCTGCCGGCCGGCTGGCTGTTCGACTGGCTGGACACCCCGATCCCCTGGATGATCGGGCCGATGATCGCCGTGGCGGCGGTGAACCTGACGGGAATCAGCGTCTTTTCACCGCCCTATGCGCGCCAGACCGGCCAGGTTCTCATCGGGTGCGCCGTCGGGCTCTACTTTTCGCCCACGGTGGTGGCGGCGCTGGCGGCCAATCTCGGCGTCATCGCCGGGGCCACCGGCTCGGCCTTCCTGATCGGCGGCCTCGGCGCCCTGGTCCTGAGCCGGTTTTCCGGGGTCGACGGCAGATCGACCTTCTTCGCCTGCATCCCCGGCGGGGCCATGGCGATGGCGAACCTGGCGGACCGCCACGGCGCCTCGATCCCGCCGGTGGCGGTGGCGCACAGCCTGCGGGTTTCCATCCTCGTCATCGTCATCCCCTTCGCCCTGACCTATGGCGGCATCCCGCTGGAAGCCGCGGCCTACCGGCCCCAACTGCCGCTCGACGTGTGGATCCTGCTCCCCTGGCTCGCGGTGAGTTTCCTGATCGGCGAGGTGTCCGAGCGGCTGGGCTGGTCCAACGGCTGTCTGCTGGCGCCCATCTTCTTCGGCGCCGCACTGACCATCAGCGGGTTTCAACTCTCCGCCGTGCCCTCGTGGATGATAGATTTCGCCCAGCTGATGTTCGGGCTGGTGCTGGGCGCGCGCTACGAACGCGCCTTCTTCGTGCGTTACAAGCTGTTCATTCCCTTCGCCCTGCTGAATTCCTTCTTCATCCTGTTGATGTCCGCCCTGGTGGCGGTGATCCTGGCATGGGCCTCGGGCCTGCATATCTCGACCATGCTGATCTCCACCGCTCCGGGCGGCCTTGCCGAGATGACGATCCTCG
>JAOTVC010000140.1 GCA_029863585.1 Alphaproteobacteria bacterium
CCAAGATATGGGCGCGGTCGCGCGCCTTGCCGAGATGGAACACCGTGCGCCGCGTGATCACCTCTTCGCGGAAAGCGATGAAGGCGATCAGGATCTCACGCAGGTTCATCATCTCCGGCCGCCCGCCGTTCAGCGCCAGCATGTTGACGCCGAAGGAGGTTTGCAGCTGGGTGTAGCGGAAGAGCTGGTTGAGGACGACCTCGTGCATGGCGTCGCGCCGCAGCTCGATGACCACGCGAACGCCGTGGCGGTCCGATTCGTCGCGCAGGTCGGAGATGCCTTCGACCTTCTTGTCGCGCACCACGTCGGCGATCTGTTCGATCATGCGCGACTTGTTCACCTGGTAGGGGATTTCGGTGACGATAATGGCCTCGCGGCCCTGGGGGAATTCCTCGATCTCCGTCCGCCCGCGCATCACCACCGAGCCGCGCCCGGTGTGGAAGGCGGAGCGGATGCCGCTGGAGCCGAAGATGATGCCGCCGGTCGGGAAGTCTGGCCCGGGCACCAGTTCCATGATCTCGTCCACGGTGGCGGCCGGATTGTCGAGCAGCAGGCAGCAGGCGTCGATCAGCTCGCCCAGGTTATGGGGCGGAATGTTGGTCGCCATGCCGACGGCGATCCCGCCCGCCCCGTTGGCCAGAAGATTGGGAAAGCGCGCGGGCAGCACCATCGGTTCCCGCGTGGTGCTGTCGTAGTTCTCCTGGAAATCGACTGTGTCCTTGTCGATGTCGTCGAGCAGCTCGTTGGCGGATTTGGCCAAACGCGCTTCGGTGTAGCGCATGGCGGCGGGAGGGTCGCCGTCCATGGAGCCGAAATTGCCCTGGCCGTCGATGAGCGGCAGGCGCATGGAAAATTCCTGGGCCATGCGGACCATGGCATCGTAGATCGCGGTATCGCCGTGCGGATGGTATTTGCCCATCACGTCGCCGACCACCCGGGCGGACTTGCGGTACGGGCGGTTCCAGTCGTAACCCTGTTCCTTCATGGAAAACAGGATGCGCCGGTGAACCGGCTTGAGCCCGTCGCGCACATCGGGAAGCGCCCGGGACACGATCACGCTCATCGCGTAATCGAGGTACGAGCTCTTCATCTCGTCCTCGATCGAGATCGTCGAAACGCCAGGTGGCAACGGCGGCGCGGGCTGGTCTTCGGTCGGCGGGATTTCGCTCAAGGGGACAGGTCCGGGGTCGGTCGAAGGGGGCGCCGAAACGGCGCGGAAAAACATCTTGATTTAACACAAAATATAGCCCAGACGTGGCGCCGGAACAACAACATCCTGTAAAATTCCGGTTATATTTGGGATCGCCAAGCGGCTGATAGATAACGATAATTCGGGACCGATTCGGACGCCGCCGAGAAGTGGTCCCGGAGGCGCGAAAATAAGGCTTGAGACATGGAAAATGGCCCCTACGACCTCAAGAATCCGGCCTCCCGGGGCGAGTGGCAGACCTACCATCGCATCCGCCGCGAGGTGCTGTTCGAGGCCAGCGGCCTGGCCCGGACCTACGACGAGGACGACGAATCAGCGTTGCCGCCGGGCGCCCAGGCCTTGCTCCTGTTCCATGACGGCCGGGCGGTGGCGACGCTTCGCCTCAGCCTCTTGTCCGAGCGGTCCATGGAGGTCCGCCTCGTCGCGGTGGCGCAACCGGACCAGGGCCGCGGCCATGGGCGCGTGCTCCTCGGCCTGGCCGAAACCCGCGCCCGGGAGGCCGGCGCCTGGCGCATGGTGGTGAATGTCTTCGGCGGTGCCGAGCCCTTCTTCGCCAAGTCGGGCTATGTCCGGGAAACCTGGGACGACCCGATCGCCGGGCCCCCCGCCCCCGAGGTCATCCAGATGGCCAAGGAGCTGTGAGGAAACACCCGGGCTAGAACGGGATTTCGTCGTCGAGATCCGCCGGCCCGCCGCCGGCGCCCGCGGGAACCGGCTCGCCGCCGCCACCGCCATAACCGCCGCCTTCGGAGCCCCGGGTGTCCAGCATGGTCAACTCGCCACGGAAACGGCCGAGCACGACCTCGGTGGTGTAGCGGTCCTGGCCTTCCTTGTCCTGCCATTTGCGGGTCTGGAGCTGGCCTTCGACATAGATCTTGGAACCCTTGCGCAGGTATTGTTCGGCAACCTCGGCAAGGCGCTCGTTGAAGATCACGACCCGGTGCCATTCGGTCCGTTCCCGGCGTTCGCCGGAGGCGCGGTCCTTCCAGGATTCCGAGGTGGCGAGCGAGAGCTGGACGATCTTCATCCCGTCCTGGGTGGACCGGACCTCGGGGTCGCGCCCCAGGTTTCCCACCAAGATCACTTTATTCACGCTGCCGGCCATGGTTCTGCTTCCCCCGTTGTCACCTTGCGTTCGTCACGAGCCGGCAGAGTAACCGAAATCAGTCCAGCCCGCACCTTTTTGGTGTATTCTCGTGGGTCAACCCGGCCGGTGATCCGTCACCGGCAATGACGCGTAGTGTCGAGACGAGATGGCCAAAAAGAAGATCGAAAGTTTTCCACCGGGACCGCGCATTTCGGTCCGCGGTGCGCGCGAACACAACCTGCAAGGGGTCGATCTGGATCTGCCCCGGGATCGGCTGGTGGTGATGACGGGGCTGTCGGGATCAGGCAAGTCGTCGCTTGCCTTCGACACCATCTATGCCGAGGGGCAGCGCCGCTATGTCGAGAGCCTGTCGGCCTATGCCCGGCAATTCCTGGAGATGATGCAGAAGCCCGACTACGACACCATCGAGGGGCTGTCCCCGGCAATCTCCATCGAGCAGAAGACCACCTCGCGCAATCCGCGCTCGACCGTCGGCACCGTGACCGAGATTTACGACTACTTGCGCCTGCTCTATGCCCGCGTCGGCACGCCCTATTCGCCGGCCACCGGGCTGCCAATCGAAAGCCAGACGGTCAGCCAGATGGTCGACCGCATCCTTGAGATGGAGGCCGGCACTCGGCTTCTGCTTCTGGCGCCGATCGCGCGCGGGCGCAAGGGCGAATACCGCCGCGAATTCGCCGACCTGCAAAAGCGGGGCTTCCAGAGGGTCAAGGTCGATGGCGAGGTGTACGAGCTTGCCGACGTGCCGGCGCTCAACAAGAACATCAAGCACGATATCGAGGTGGTGGTGGACCGCGTCGTGGTCTCCGACAAGCTCGGTAACCGGCTGGCCGATAGCCTGGAAGTGGCGCTGGGTCTGGCCGATGGCCTGGCCTTCGCGGAAGATGCCGATAGCGGCCGGCGCACAACCTTTTCCGCCAAGTTCGCCTGCCCGGAATCGGGTTTTACGCTGGATGAGATCGAGCCCCGCCTGTTTTCCTTCAACAATCCCCACGGCGCCTGTCCGGCTTGCGACGGTCTGGGATCGAAGCTGTATTTCGATCCGGAACTGGTCATCCCCGATAGCGGCCTCTCATTGCGCGAAGGCGCCATCGCGCCCTGGGCGAAATCTTCTTCGCGCTATTACGTCCAGACCCTCGATTCGCTGGCCCGGCACTACAAGTTCCAGACCACCCTGCCGTTCGGCGAACTGCACGAGCGTTTCCGGGAGATCGTCCTGTTCGGCTCGGGCGATGAGGCCGTCACCATGAAATACGATGACGGGTTCAAGACCTATGAGGTGACCAAGCCCTTCGAAGGGGTGATCCCAAATTTGGAGCGGCGCTACCGCGAGGCGGATTCCGCCTGGCTGCGGGATGACCTGTCCCGTTTCCAATCCTCCCAGGACTGCGAGGCCTGCGGCGGCCAACGGCTCAAGCCGGAAGCGCTCTGCGTCAAGATCGCCGAGCTCAACATCGCCCAGGTGACGCAATTCTCCATCAAGGATGCCGCAGCCTGGTTCAAGGGCCTTTCCGCCAAGCTCACCAAACAGAAGCAGGAAATCGCCGAGCGCATCCTGAAGGAAATCAACGAACGCCTGGGTTTCCTGGTGGATGTCGGGCTGGGGTATCTGACCCTCTCGCGCGGCTCGGCGTCGCTGTCGGGCGGCGAAAGCCAGCGCATCCGGCTAGCGTCGCAGATCGGCTCCGGCCTGACCGGCGTGCTCTACGTGCTGGACGAACCCTCCATCGGCCTGCATCAGCGCGACAACGCGCGCCTGTTGGAGACCCTCAAGCGCCTGCGCGACCTCGGCAACACGGTGCTGGTGGTGGAACATGACGAGGAAGCCATACGCGCCGCCGATTACCTGGTCGATATGGGGCCGGGCGCCGGGGTCCATGGCGGCAAGGTGGTCGCCGCGGGCACGCCCGAAGAGGTGATGCGCTGCAAGGAGAGCCTGACCGCCCAGTACCTGACCGGTGCCAAGGCCATCGCGGTGCCGGGCGAACGTCGCAAGGGACGGCTCGGCCAAAGCATTTCCGTGATCGGAGCGCGGGCCAACAACCTGGCGGGAATCGACGTCGATATTCCGCTCGGGACCTTCACCTGCGTCACCGGCGTTTCGGGCGGGGGCAAGTCCTCGCTGGTCATCGAAACGCTCTACAAGGCGGCGGCCCGCAGGCTGATGAACGCCCGGCGCCTGCCCGGCGCCCATGACGCGCTGCGCGGCCTCGAATTCATCGACAAGATCATCGATATCGACCAGAGCCCCATCGGACGCACGCCGCGCTCCAACCCGGCGACCTACACCGGCGCCTTCACGCCGATCCGCGACTGGTTCGCCGGCCTGCCCGAGGCCAAGGCGCGAGGCTACAAGCCCGGCCGCTTTTCCTTCAACGTCAAGGGCGGCCGCTGCGAGGCCTGCCAGGGCGACGGCGTGATCAAGATCGAGATGCATTTCCTGCCCGACGTCTATGTCCGGTGCGATGAATGCCTGGGCAAGCGCTACAATCGGGAAACGCTGGAAATACGATATAAAGACAAGACGATAGCTGACGTTCTTGATATTACAGTAGAAGAAGGTGCGGCGTTCTTCAAGGCCGTGCCGGCGATCCGCACCAAGCTCGAGACCCTCGATCAGGTGGGTCTCGGTTATATCCATATCGGCCAGCCGGCCACCACCCTTTCGGGCGGCGAGGCCCAGCGCGTCAAGCTCGCCAAGGAGCTTGCGCGGCGCTCCACCGGCCGCACGCTTTACATCCTCGACGAGCCGACCACCGGCCTTCATTTCGAGGACGTGCGCAAGCTCCTGGAGGTCCTCCATCACCTGGTGGATCAGGGCAACACCGTGGTGGTCATCGAGCATAATCTAGAGGTCATCAAGACCGCGGACTGGATCATCGACCTCGGCCCCGAAGGCGGCGACGACGGCGGGCGGGTGGTCGCCACCGGTACGCCCGAGGATGTCTCGGAGGTCGCGGAGAGCTACACCGGCCGATATCTGCAAGGGGTATTGGGCGCCCGCAAGCGCCGGCGCAAAAAAAGCGCCTGACCCGAAATTTTCACTTGCAACCGGGAGCCTTGAAGCGCATATGCCGTTTCGCTCCGCAACGGACGTCACGGACAGCCCTCGGGCCCGTGCCAAAGGCAGGTCCTTGACTGTGGCCACCGCCGTCCGCCCGCCAGGGAGAGACGTCCCCGCCGTTGCGGGTCGCGATTCCGTTGGTCGATGCGCCGAAGAGGCGCGCAAACAGGGATATGACATGGCTACTCCCCTTCCCAAGGCGGCGGGGCGGCGTACGCGCAAAGCGGGCGCGCCGGCCCGCGATTCCGCGCCGCGCACCCTTGGACCCGTCTCCGATCTCGAACGTCACTTGCCGGCCGACTGGTGGCGGACCCTGTTCAATGCCGTCTACCTGCGCACCGATGGCGATGTCGTGGAGGATGCCGGCAATACCGAGCGTGAAATCGACGGTATCCTCGGCCTGACCGGATTGACAACCGAAGCGCGGATACTGGACCTTTGCTGCGGCCAGGGCCGTCATGCGCTGGAGCTGGCACGACGAGGCTTCGGTCACGTGACCGGGATGGACCGCTCGCGCTACCTGGTGCGCCTTGCTCGCCGCCGGGCCAAGCGCGAATCGCTGGAGGTGACCTTCCGCGAAGGCGACGCTCGCCATCTGCGCATGCCCGAGGACAGTTTCGATGCGGTGTGCGTGCTCGGAAATTCGTTCGGCTATTTCGATCGGCCCGAGGATGATGCCGAGGTTCTGGGCGCCATTTCACGTGTGGTGGTGCCGGGCGGCACGGTCGTGTTCGACCTCGCCGACGGCGACTGGCTGCGCGACAATTTCGAGCGCCGCTCCTGGGAATGGATCGACCGCGATCACTTCGTCTGCCGCGAACGCTCCTTGTCCGCCGACGGCGCCCGACTGGTCTGCCGGGAGGTCGTGACCCATGCCGAAAAGGGCGTGATCGCCGACCAGTTCTATGCCGAACGCCTTTACGGCCCGGGATTGATCAGCGACCTTCTGAAGGAGGCCGGTTTTCGGGACATCCGGGTCCATCGCGGCATCGATGCCGAATCGGCGCGCAACCAAGACCTCGGCATGATGGCCCGCCGTTTCCTGGTCACGGCCCATACACCGCCCCGCGCGGTGCGCCGCGGCCCTCGCGCGCCCGAACCCGACGTCCTGGTGGTGCTGGGCGATCCACGCCTGCCCGACAGCGTCAAGCTGGACGGCCAGTTCAACGCGGAGGACTTGGAGACCGTTAGCCGCCTCAAGCACGCGCTGGAGCGCATCGCAGGCTATCGCTTCCGCTATCTCGACAATCACGCGACCTTGGCCGCCGACCTGAAAGCATCGCTGCCGGATCTCGTCCTCAACCTGTGCGACGAGGGCTTCAACAACGACGCCCTCCAGGAGCTGCACGTGCCGGCGCTTCTGGAGATGCTCTCGATCCCCTATACCGGTGCCGGTCCGGCCAGCCTCGGCCTGTGTTACGACAAGGCCCTGGTGCGCGCGGTGGCCCAGGGGCTGGACGTCGCCGTCCCGCTCGAGACCTATTGCGGGCCGGACGATAACGCCGCAACCATCCCTTCGGTGTTTCCGGCACTGCTCAAGCCGGCCTGCGGCGACAGCTCGATCGGTATCACGGCGAATTCCGTTGTCCACAACGCCACGGAAGCCGTGGCCTATCTCGGCTGGCTGCGGGAGACCTTCCCGGGCCGCCCGATCCTGGTGCAGGAATACCTGGCGGGACGCGAATACTCGGTCGGTGTCATCGGCAACCCCGGATTGGGCCACACGGTTCTGCCGGTGCTGGAAGTGGACTATGCGGGCCTGCCCGAAGGCCTGCCGCCGATCCTGGCTTACGAATCGAAGTGGGATCCGGCGTCGCCATACTGGAATGAGATCAAATACCGGGAAGCCGAGGTGCCCGACGGCCAGGCCCGGGCGATGATCGATGGTTCGCTGGCGCTGTTCGAACGGCTCGGCTGCCGCGATTACGCGCGCTTCGATTTCCGCTGCGACGGCGATGGCGTGCCCAAGCTGCTGGAGGTCAATCCCAATCCCGGCTGGTGCTGGGACGGCAAGCTCAACCTGATGGCGGGTTTTGCCGGCCTGACCTATCCCGATCTCCTGCGCATGATCCTGGAATCGGCGGAGGCAAGGCTGTCGGTCGGCGGGGTCCGTAAGATCGCCGCCGCCTGAACAAGCGACGGGCTAAGGCGCTGCGGAGGCGCGACATTTGGTCTCGGCAACCGCCGAACCCATGATCGGTGCGGCAGTGTACCAAAGTCGCTTCTTGCAGACGGCATTGTCCCGGCATGAGTTGAGGAACCGCAGGAATACCCGCGCACCGTCGCAGTCTCGCTTGTGCTGATAGAGATGCATCCCAATGTCCATGGCCACGGAATGATAACCGAGCCAGGTATCGGGATGCCGGGGCCTGAGACGGGCCATGTTCTCCATATAAGCCATTGCCTTGGTGGGATCGTTCATGTCGATGGCATAGATCTTGGCAGGGGTCATCCAGACGTCGCTATCGAAGCTGCCGAACTCCATGGCTTCGCGCAGGTCTCGGATGGCGGCCTCGGGTTTCTTCATCGCCCGGTATATGTCCGCGCGTAGCCGCAGGAGACCCGGGTCACGGGGGTCGTACTTAAGAGCCAGTGTGACATCCTTGAGGCCAGCGGTGTGGCGATCCTGAATGAAGTACAAGAGCGCGCGATCGCTCAGGGTGCCGGGGTTTTCCGGATCGATGGTCAGGGCTCGGTTGAGATCCTCAAGCGCCGGGCCGAAGTTTCGAAGGGCGCGGCGGCACGCGCCGCGCAGCCGATAGAACGAAGCATAATGGCCCAGGTCTGCGATCGCCTTGTCGAGAATGCCGATGGCGTCGCGATATTTTCCCTCGAGTCGGAAGCGATTGGCCCGCGCCCGAACGACACTCTCTTTCAGGTTGGGTATCTTCGGATTCAACAGGCGTTTCGCCTCAGTCATGAACACAAACCGTTCCATGGCGGAGAATGAACCGCCCCATTCCGGCCGAAGGGTGTAGAGATAAGCATAGTGGACGGAGGGTGACGCCGGATCGATGGCAAGGCCCTTGGCCATTAGCGCGACGCGTTCATGATCCAGCCCCAATGCCATGGCGATGCCGATCATCTCGGCATAGGCGATGGTCAGACGCGGATTGATTTCAAGCGCTGCATTGAAGTCGGCCCTGGCGCGTGCGAAATATTGCTCCATCCGGCGCATCTGCGTTGGATCCGTGAACTTCACATAGGCGCCTTGCCGGGCGTGCCAACCAAGAGCCTTGGTATGGTAGCCCCGTGCCAACAGCGCGGCATAGGAGCCAGGGAAGCGCAGGATCCAGGCGTCAAGTCGTCCTTTCAGATCGGCACCGGAATTCATGAATGCGGCGAAGGCTGAATTGACAGTTTCCTCCGGTATCTTGCCGGCTTCATAGGCAGCTTGCAGACGGTTGAGCAGCGTTTCCAACTTTCTGAATTCGTCCTTCCGCAATTGGTCGATGAGTTCCAGGCTACCGGGTATGGGATGCTTGGGCTTTTCAGGTTGACCGTTGGCCGGCTGCGGACAACCGAGAATGACACACAGCAAGGCAAAGATGAGGGCTCTCCCGCAAGCACCGGGGCGGGAATGGTTCCTTAATCCGAACATGGCCTGATCTCCATGCTGCCGGTCTGCGAGCGCCGTACATCCTTAATGCGTGGCTGATATCTGGAATTACACGTAAAAATGGCAAATTTCGTTAACGCGCCCGTTTGCCGGCCCAGTTGCGCCCAAGGGGCACCGCGGGATATGTCTTGCCTCGATATGAGCGATAACGACAAATCCCCCATCCACGTTGTCGGCGGCGGGTTGGCCGGGTGCGAGGCCGCCTGGGCCGCCGCCCGGGCCGGCGTGCCCGTGGTGCTGCATGAGATGCGGCCCGCGCGCGCGACCGAGGCGCATCAAACCGGCGATCTCGCGGAACTGGTATGTTCCAACTCGTTCAGGTCCGACGACGCGGAAAACAATGCCGTCGGCCTGCTGCACGCGGAGATGCGCGCCGCCGGCTCCCTGATCATGGCCTCCGCCGATGCCACCGCCGTCCCCGCGGGCGGGGCGCTCGCCGTCGACCGTGAGCGCTTCGCCGCCGCGGTCACGGAAGCGATCGAGGCAGAGCCTTTGGTCCAAATCGTGCGCGAGGAGGTCGATGGCCTGCCGCCGGATGATTGGCAGAGGGTCGTCATCGCCACCGGGCCGCTGACCTCCCCTGCCCTGGCCGCGGCCATCGGCGAACTGACCGGCGAGGAGAGCCTGGCCTTTTTCGATGCCATCGCCCCCATCGTCTACAAGGATTCGATCGATTTCGACATCGCCTGGATGCAGTCGCGCTACGACAAGGAAGGTCCGGCGGGCGACAGTGCGGCTTATGTCAATTGCCCGCTCGACGAGGCGCAGTACGAGGCCTTCATCGATGCGCTGCTGGCCGCGGAGACCACCGAATTCAAGCAATGGGAAAAAGACACCCCCTATTTCGAGGGCTGCCTGCCGATCGAGGTGATGGCGGCGCGGGGGCGCAAGACGCTCGCTTTCGGTCCGATGAAACCGGTTGGCCTGACCGATCCGCGCACCGGGCGCCGCGCATTCGCCGTGGTGCAGCTGCGCCAGGACAACGCGCTCGGGACTCTCTACAACATGGTCGGCTTCCAGACCAAGATGAAGCACGGCGCGCAGACCCGCATCCTGCGCACCATTCCGGGTCTTGAGAACGCCCGCTTTGCGCGCCTCGGCGGCATTCACCGCAACACCTTTCTCAATTCGCCCCGCTTGCTGGACGGGGAGATGCGCCTGAAGGCCGCCCCGCGCCTGCGCTTCGCGGGTCAGATCACCGGGGTCGAGGGCTATGTGGAATCGGCGGCCATGGGGCTGCTTGCCGGACGGTTCGCCGCCGCCGAGGCACTTGGCGTCACGGTAGCGCCGCCGCCGCGGACCACGGCTCATGGGGCGCTGCTCAATCACATCACCGGCGGGCATATCCCGGGGCGCGATTCCGGCGACCGGACCTTCCAGCCCATGAATGCCAATTTCGGCCTTTTCCCCGAACCAAGTGAGCGCAACGCCAAGGGAAGACCCTTGAAAGGCAGGGACCGGCGGGCGGCGTACTGCCGGCGCGGCATCGCCGATTTCGCCGCCTGGCTGAGCGGCGGCGGTGTGTCCGACGCGGCCCAATAGCGCATCGAAGGAGACCAATATGGAGCAGCGCTTGACCCTGGTGACGCTGGGCGTCGCCGATCTCGGTCGCGCGACCGCGTTCTATGACGCGTTGGGCTGGCGACGCGCGGTCAAGGATGCCCCCGGCGTCGCCTTTTACCAGGCGGGATCGATCGCGTTCAGCCTCTATCCCCGGACCGAGCTTGCCAAGGACGCGGGCGTTTCCCCGGATGGAGCTGGCTTCCCCGGTTTTGCGCTCGCCCACAACCTGCGCAGCCGCGACGAGGTGGATGCCGCCCTGACCGAGGCCGAAGTGGCGGGGGCGACCATCATCAAGCCGGCCGA
>JAOTVC010000338.1 GCA_029863585.1 Alphaproteobacteria bacterium
ACGGCACGGACGTCACGGACGATAACAAGTTTGTCGGTGGCGGCGCCTGGATTGAGGACTGGGTGATCATGCTCGACATCGAGAACAACGAGGTGATCGAGCGGCTGTCCAGTTATCCGAACCAGGGGCCGGGCCGCAGCGCCATGGATCCGTTCAACAACCTCTGGTCCGGCGGCAAGGGCGGCGCAATTACGCGCCTCGAATCCTCTACACGACGGCTGAAGGAATTCGTCGCCCCGCTGCTGTATTTCGGCAGTTTCTATGAGGCCAACGCGGACAAGAACGGCGAGGTCTGGGCCTCGGCCGTGCAGGCCGGTCGGTACATGCGATTGAAGCCCGAGACCGAGGAATGGATTACCTATGTGCTGCCGGAACCGTATTCCCACAACCGCAAGAGCTGGATCGACGATTCCACGGATCCGGTCTCGCTATGGTACGTGGATCACAACAGTTACCTGGTCCACATTCAGCCGCGCCGGTAAAGGGAGCTAATTGATGAAGAAACCGGGATACCGATTGCAATTCATCTGCCTGCTCGTTTTCGTTGTTGGGTGGATTCAATCGGAGCCTGTCGTCGCCCAGGAGAGTGATCCCGACATCCTGGTCATCGAAGGGGGCACGCTCATTGATGGCAACGGGGGACCTCCGGTCCGGGATGCGTTGATCATCATCCGCGACAATCGGATCGAAACAGTAGCCAGCAGCGGGCAGGCCAGATATCCGGCGGGCGCGCGGGTGCTCGATGCCGACGGCAAATTCATTCTCCCGGGCTTCATGGATGCGCACGTTCATTACGCCGGCTGGATGGCCGAACTGACCCTCAACTACGGCGTCACCTCCATATTTTCGATTGGCAGCGGGGGTGAGTGGGCGCTGGCGCAGCGCGATGCGATCAACAACGGCAAGATCCCTGGACCCAGAACCTTTGTGGCAGTGGGCAGCTTGGCGGGCGCCCGGATCTCTGCATTGTCCGGCCGCAGCGGTGCGGCGGGTGGACTGAGTGGCCGGCAGGTGGCCAGCAATGCCGAGGAGGCGCGAGCGATCGCCAGGCGTTTCATCGACGCCGGTGCCGACATGGTGAAGGTCCATCGCGGCCCTCCGGTCGAGGCCTACCGGGCCGCCATCGAGGAGGCGCATCGAGCGGGTTTGCCGGCAGTCGTGCAGCCCCTGGGACCGACGGTCTACGCGAGGGAAGCCATTCTGGCGGGCGCCGACATCATCGAGCACGCGGCCGGCGTGTCCGTCTCGGTCGCGAAAGATCCCTCGAAATGGGAAGGATTCGGCAGTATCGAGAGACACTCGCTGAGTCCCTTGCCGTTCGCGGACATGGATGATCGCAAGGCGGTAGACCTGATCGAACTGATGGTGAAGGAGGACGTCTACCTGGAGCCGGATTTCATCGCCATCGGCCGGGGATTCCATAAAGAGCGCGCGAAGTTCGAGCTGCAGGATTACCAGCTCCTGAGCAGCCATGAATTGTCCTATGTGCCCGAGGAAAACCGGCTGAGGATGCTCGACAGGTATCACGATTTTGATCATGCGGAGCCTGCCGATTGGGAGTATCGAAACAAGGCCTACCAGAACATGCTGCGCTTTATCCGCGAGTACGTGCAGGCGGGCGGCAAGGTCATGACGGGAACCGACACGGCAGGCTGGGCCGTACCCGGACTCGGCCTTCATCACGAGATGGAAATCCTGGTAGACGAAGCCGGGCTGACGCCCATGCAGGTCATTCAGGCGGCTACGCGAAACCCTGC
Organism: Alphaproteobacteria bacterium; assembly: GCA_029863585.1. GTDB lineage: Bacteria > Pseudomonadota > Alphaproteobacteria > SMXQ01 > SMXQ01 > SMXQ01. Next base: position 1,758 of record JAOTVC010000338.1, read on the forward strand.
CGAGGGTTTTCGGGTCCTGGACCGGCTGGGAACCATCGAGGCGGGCAAGCTGGCGGACGTAGTGATCGTGAATGAGGATCCTTTGCAGGAGATCAGTAACCTGCAGGAGATCGAGTGGGTTATCAAGGACGGTGAGGTGGTGGATCGAACGTTCCATGCCTGGTTCGAGAATCCCTTACCGCGCGGCGAGGTCGAAGGATCCGCCTGGGTGCGGGCATTGAAGACCCAGAGCATGCAGGGAACCGAGTTTGGTCAACCGCCGCCGGGAATCCAATCCGTCTCTCCGACCCTGGTGATAGAAGGGGACCCAACGCTGACCATGACGATCCGGGGAGTGAATTTCACCAGGGAATCGGTGGTGTATTTCGGCGAACGACGAGTCCCCACCCGCCTCGTAAGCGATAGCGAGCTGGAGGCGGTTATCGACGCAGGCTTGGTCTCACAGGTGGGCACCTTTCCCGTGACCGTCAGAAATCCGCCGCCCTTGCAACGGCCCGAATGGGGGAACGGAAGCTCCAATAAAGCGCACCTGCTCGTGAATTATCGCTATTAGCGGTCGAACCGAGGCTTTCTCTAATAACAAGCAAATTACATAGACAAGATCAATATTGCGGTTCGACCGCGTGTTCGCTTGGTGAGCGAAAACCTCGGGTCGACACCGTTTTCAGGAGGTAATTATGG
>JAOTVC010000141.1 GCA_029863585.1 Alphaproteobacteria bacterium
GTCCGCGGCCGGCGGCCGCTCCGGCGCCGCCGCCGGCGCCGGCCCCGCCGCCGGTGGCCAAGCCGAAGCCCGCCGCGCCGCCGCCGCAGCCCCGGGCCTTCATCGTGTTCTTCGATTGGGACCGGGCCGACATCCGTCCCGACGCCCAGCGCGTGATCGAGGCGGCGACGTCCTACGCCAAGCAGCGCGGCCTGGCGCGCGTCAACCTGACCGGCCATGCCGACCGGTCCGGTCCGGCACGCTACAACATGGGCCTGTCCCTGCGCCGGGCCCAGGCGGTGCGCGATGCGTTCATCAAGCTCGGCGTCTCGCCCAGCAATATCGCCCTGGTGGGCAAGGGAGAATCAGAGCCCCTGGTCCCCACCGCCGACGGCGTGCGCGAACCGCGCAACCGCCGGGTCGAGATCATGTTCTGATCGGACTGGCGCAAGTTTGAAAAAAGAGAGACCCGCGCCCTTTTTGGGTGCGGGTCCTTTTTCAGCGCGATCCGGGCGCGTGCGCCGCGACCGCGCGGGCCGGAAGATCCTCCGGCCTTATTTGTTCTCGGCGGCCTGCAACAGGCGGCCTGCGGTGGCCTTGTTGCTGGCGCGCAGAACGGCGTTGAACTTGCGTCCGGCGACCTCGCAGAACTCGGCCCGCTCCATGGAGCGCACCGAAACGTCGTTGGCGAGCTGGGTGACGTAGCGGTCCAGCCGGCGCTTGCTCTGAGTCCCGTAATTGCGCTTGAAGATGGTTTTCAGAATGCGCCCGTTGCGCTTGAGCGCCGGGCGGTAGCGGAGGACGAAGGTGTTGTATTTGTTGCGATACTCCTGACGTCCGCAGGACAAAGCGGCCACCATCAGCTCGGTCTGAAGATGGCGGAAGGCCATGGCCTCTTTCTCCAGCGAAGAAAGCGTGCCGATACGCGCGGTCTGCACGGACTGCTGGCTGTTGGCGGCCGTGGTGTTGGCGGCCACCGCGGCGGTACCGACGAACGGCACCAGGACGGCAGCAGCTATGGTTCCCCGTAACGACATTTGGTACCCCCTTTCCATGTCCGGCGGACTTCAGGCCCGCGTACCCGGCATGAATACCTTCGGCGAAGTTAACGCGGCATTACCCGTTTGTCATGATAAGAATCGGATTCGATTTGATTTTTATGAATTCGAACAAGGACTTTCGGCGCGGCGGGGATCATTTTGTTTCTCGGCGCTGGACCGGGGCTAAGTATTGCAGGGTTGGGCATTTGTGACTACTCTCGCGCCGCCGGCGGCTTGGGCCGCCACCCATCTGATCCCCATCTGACAGGCTGGATACGGTGAACGAAAAGATCGGCAAAGTGGTGCTCGCCTATTCGGGCGGGCTCGATACCTCGGTCATCCTGCGATGGCTGCAAGACACCTACGGCTGCGAGGTCGTGACCTTCACCGCCGATCTCGGCCAGGGCGAGGAGCTCGCACCGGCACGGGCGAAAGCGGAATCCATGGGGGTGAAGGAGATCTTCGTCGAAGACCTCCGCGAGACCTTCGTCGCCGATTACGTGTTTCCGATGTTCCGCGCCAATGCCCTTTACGAAGGGGTCTACCTTCTCGGCACCTCCATCGCCCGGCCGCTGATCGCCAAGCGCCAGATCGAGATCGCCGAGGCGACCGGTGCCGATGCGGTCTCCCACGGCGCCACCGGCAAGGGCAACGACCAGGTGCGGTTCGAGCTCGGCTACTACGCGCTCAAGCCCGATATCCGCGTCATCGCGCCGTGGCGGGAATGGGACCTCACGTCGCGGACCAAGCTGATTGAATACGCCGAGCGCCACCAGATCCCGGTCGCCATGGACAAGCGCGGCGAACCGCCCTATTCCACCGACGCCAACCTCCTGCATATCTCTTACGAGGGCAAGGCGCTGGAGGATCCCTGGGTCGAGCCCGACGAGGACATGTTCACCCGTTCGGTGGCGCCGGAGGCGGCACCCGATCAGCCGACCGTGGTGGAGATCGAGTTCGAGGCGGGCGATCCGGTGGCGGTCGACGGCGAGCGGCTCAGCCCCGCCAGCCTGTTGGCCCGGCTGAACGAACTGGGCGGCGCCAACGGCGTTGGCCGCGCCGACATCGTCGAAAACCGCTTCGTCGGCATGAAGTCGCGCGGCGTCTACGAGACACCGGGCGGCACGGTGCTGCTGGCGGCGCGGCGCGGCATCGAAAGCCTGACGCTGGACCGCGGGGCGGCCCATCTCAAGGACGAGCTGATGCCGCGCTATGCCGAGCTCGTCTATAACGGCTTCTGGTTCGCACCGGAGCGGGAGATGATCCAGGCCGCCATCGACAAAAGCCAGAAGCACGTGTCGGGCACGGTCCGGGTCAAGCTGTTCAAGGGATCGGCGACGGTGGTCGGGCGCAAGTCCGATGCCAGCCTCTATGATGAGGACCACGCCACCTTCGAACACGACACGGTCTACGACCAGCGCGATGCGGAAGGCTTTATCCGCCTGAACGCGCTCAGGCTCAAGCTGCTGAACCGGCGGGCGCGCTAGCCGCGGAACCGGCGGGCCGCGCCCGCATCCTGCTCAACCCGCGAGCTGGGCCAGGATCGGCACGTCGATGACCACCCGGTGGCCGAACAGCAGCACCACATAGAGCACCATCCCGGCGGCCAGCCGTCCCCAGCCGATCTCCGACAGCGTCACCCGGGTGCGTCCGGCGAGCAGCGCGGCGAACGGCACCACCGACGAACCTGCCGCGAACCGCTCCCATGCGGCGCCACCTTCGGCGCGCTTGCGGGCTTCGATATGGACCATGCCGCCGAGGCACAGCACCAATAGGCCGCCGAAGAAGATGACGGACGCCTGGTCCCCGTTGGCGGCGAGGTGCAGGGCGGCCCAGATGGCGATGGCCCACATCATCGGGTGTCGGGTGACCTTCTGGATGCCCCTCGGTTCGCGCCCCTCGGCCATCAGCTTGTCCATGCCGACCGCGCCCGGATTGGCGGTCGACACCCCGGCGGCCAGCAGGATGGCGGCGAGCGGCATGATCAGCACCGAGGCCCAGCGCGCCCAATGGGGATCGCCCCACAGGTCTTCGAACGGCGCCTTGGTATAGGCGATGTTCATCCACACGAAGGTGGCGATGGAATAGAGGGAGTAGACCGCGAGAAAGCCGTTGCGGCTCAAGATGCCGATCAGGCCGGCGCGAACCGGCCCGGCGGAGAGGAAGAAATGCCCCAGGACGAAGGCCAGGGTGGCGGAGATCAAGGGCGTGAAGTTGGCGCTCATGGCGTTTGTTCCCGTTCTTATGGCCCAAGCGGGGAGACTAAACCTCCGGTGCCGGCAGACCGGCCTGGGCGGCGGTGGCGATCACGGTGTTGCGCAACAGGCAGGCGATGGTCATGGGGCCGACGCCGCCCGGTACCGGGGTGATGTGGCCCGCGACGCCCACCGCTTCGTCGAAATCGACGTCGCCCACCAGGCGGCTCTTGCCGCCCTCGCCTTCGATGCGGTTGATGCCGACATCGATCACCGCGGCACCCGGCTTGATCCAATCCCCCTTGATCATCCGGGCCCGGCCTACCGCGGCGACCAGGATATCGGCGCGACGGGTCTCCGCCGGCAGGTCCCGGGTGCGGGAATGGGCCACGGTCACCGTGCAGTTCTCCGCCAGCAGAAGGTGGGCCATGGGCTTGCCGACGATGTTGGAGCGCCCGACGATCACCGCGTGGCGGCCGGTGAGATCGCCCAGCGCGTCCTTCAGAAGCATGACGCAGCCTTGGGGCGTGCAGGGGACCAGGCCGTCGGTCCGCCCCGCGGCCAGGCGGCCCACATTGATGAGGTGGAACCCGTCGACATCCTTGGCCGGATCGAGCGCGTCGATCACCGCATCGGCGTCGATCTGGCCGGGCAGGGGCAGCTGCACCAGGATGCCGTTGACCGCCGGATCGCCGTTGAGCCGCGCGATCAGGTCCATCAGCGCCGCCTGTTCGGTGTCCGCCGCCAGCTTGTGGGTGAAGGAGTTCATGCCCGCGGCCTCGGTGGCGCGGCCCTTGTTGCGCACGTAGATCTCGCTGGCGGGGTCCTCGCCGACCAGGACCACGGCGAGGCCCGGCGTCAGGCCGTGATCGGCCGTCAGCAGCGCCGCCGCGCCGCCGATGCGGGCGCGCAACGCCTCGGCGAAACCCTTGCCGTCGATGAGGGAGGCGGAGGCGATCTCGGTCACGATGCGGGAATCCCCTGACGAATTCGCTCAAGTATAGCCTTAGGCTCGCCGACCGCCAGGACGGTCTTGGCCCGGGACCGGCCGCCCGCGGCGATCGACAGGCTGGATTTGGGCAGTTTCCAGGCTTTCGCCAGCAGGGCGATCACCGCGCCGTTGGCCCGGCCGTCCGCGGGCGCCGCGGTGACCGACAGCTTGAGCCGCTTCGTCCCGTCGGCATCCGTCACCGCGCCGTCGATGGCGTTGACCCGCGCCTTGGGCGTGACCCGGACGGGCACCAGCACGCCCGCGGGACTGCCCGAGATGCGGGTGGATGGCGCGTGCGGGCCATTCTCGGGCATGGCGCGGCGGCTCAGTGCCAGAAATACTCCCGCAGAAGGCTGCGGGCGAACCAGATGCCGAGGATCAGGACCACCGGGGCGATGTCGATCCCGCCGAGCGTGGGCACCACCCGGCGGATCGGGCGCAACGCCGGTTCGGTGGCCCGGTAGAGGAAATCGCTGATCACGTAGACGGCGCGGTTGCGCGTGTTGATGACGTCGAACGCCACCAGCCAGCTGATGATCACCCAGATGATGAGGATCCAGATATACAGTTCCAAGATGATGTCGATGAGGGCGAGGAAGGACTGCATGGAATTTCGTCTCTGGTCAGCGATTGGTGTCCCGGCGAAACCTAGCGGCGTTGGGAGTCCGGCGCAAGGCCGTGAGTGGCGCGTGCCGGACTTGACAGGACGGCATGGGCGCCCACATTATCCGCCTTCCCGAGACCCGGGCCGGTGGGGCCGTAGCTCAGTTGGGAGAGCGCGACGTTCGCAATGTCGAGGTCAGGGGTTCGATTCCCCTCGGCTCCACCAATTCTCTTATCGCATGATTCGCCGCGCCACTGGCCGTTGCGGGCCGGTGACCGACAGTGCCCGGCGGGTGGAACCCGGAGGCGCGGCTGCGGCCCTCAGCCCGCGGGCGTGACGATCTCGACCAGTTCGATCTCGAACACCAGGTCCTCGCCGGCCAGGGGGTGGTTGCCGTCCAGCGTCACGGAGGTGTCGTCCAGCTCGACGATCTTGAGCACCAGCTGCTGGCCCTCCGGGGTCGTCGCCTGGACCTGGGCGCCGACGGCGAGATCGACGCCTTCGGGGATCTGGGTGCGTTCCAGGGTCTGGACCGCTTCCGGCCGATGGGGGCCGAAGGCATCCTCCGCGGCGATCTCGACGGTGGCCTGATCGCCCACGGACATGCCGACGACGCTGGTTTCGATGACCGGGATGAACTGGTTGTCGCCGACCTTGAGTTCCACCGGGTCGCGATCCTCGGAGGTGTCGAACAGGGTCCCGTCCTTGAGCTTGCCGCTGTAATGGATGCGGACGGTATCGCCGGTATTGACCTGGGTCATGGCATGTCTCCCTTGTTACCAGTGCTGACGCGAACTGGTCGATCTGGCGACATCCCCGATGTTGGCTGGCCGGCAGAACGATCGCCGGTCCCGACCGGCGGCTGTCTGATCTCCCCGCCAGGATAACAGGCTGCGCCTCCGGCGGCAAATTGGCGGGCCATAAATCCCTTGCAATTGCCCCGGGCCCGGCCCATATAGGCGCGGTGACGGCTACGCAGCCGGTTTGGCGAATATCCCGCCCCGTGCGGTTGAAATCTTCTCCTGAATTTGTTGTGCGGTCCCTCACCCCGGATGCAGAAGCGTCTCGGGCATTATCTAAATATGGAAACAGCGACCATGACCACAGGCACCGTAAAATTCTTCAACCAAACGCGCGGGTTCGGATTCATCTCTCCGGAAGACGGCTCGAAGGACGTTTTCGTCCACATTTCGGCGGTCGAGCGCTCGGGAATGTCCCAGCTTAACGAAGGCCAGAAAGTGACCTTCGACGTCGAGGCCGACGCCCGCGGGCCCAAGGCCGTCAACCTCCAAGAGGTCTAGGCGCGTCCGGGAGCCAAATCGAAGAGGGGCCACTGTCATGGTGGCCCTTTCTTGCTTTCCGGCGCCGGTGGTGAACCCGCCGGCGGCTCCGGGCCCCTGAGACACGCTTCCAACACATGAAGGGATTCCATGGCAAGAAAGCCCAACTACAAATTTGAGAAAATCGAGCGCGAGCGTCAAAAGGCCGCCAAGAAGGCGGCCAAGATGAAAGCGAAACAGGATACCAAAGACGAACCCGAAGACGGCGGCAACACGCTGCAGGGATCGAAGGACAGGGAAGCCTAAAGGGGCGCATCCCCGGGCCCGATCCGGTCCGCCCCCGCCACGCGTCCCGCGATGCGACCCGATTGCCGGGGGTCCGCCTGGCCGCGCGCGGATCCTAGGTCAAGACGCCGATCACCGCTATGTAATGGCACCCCGCGGCCGCAAGAACGCAGCCGTGCCACAAGGCGTTTTGGAATCTGAGGCGTTCCCAGACATGGAACCCGACCCCCACGGTATACAAGACGGCTCCGGCACCGAGGAGCGCCAGGCCCGACCGGGACAGGCTGTCGATCAGCAAGCCGACTGCGGGCAGGCCCACCCAGCCGAGGACCAAGTAGTAGGCCACCGCGGCGGTATCCCAGCGCCTGGGCGCCAACACCTTCAGCAAGATGCCGGCCGCGGCCATCAGCCACACAAGGCCGAGCAGGCTCCACCCGAGGGCGCCGCCGATCGCGAACAGGGCGAACGGCGTGTAGCTGCCGGCGATCATCAGAAATATCGCGGCGTGGTCGCAGACCCGCAGTCTGTCCTTCCACCGCGGGTGGGAAACAAGATGGTAGGCGGCGGAGAACCCGAACATCGCCAGCATGCCGAAGCCGTATGCCGATGCCGCCGCGGCGGCGAGCCCGTTGCCCGACGCCGCCGCCTGAAACAGCAGCAGGGCCGCCGCCGGCAGGCAGAACAGCAGGCTGAGGGCGTGCACCGAATTATCGGCCCGGCAAGCGATCGGGTCCTGTTGCGGGCCGCGCGCGGCGGCGCTGGGTTGGGTCACGGCTTTGCGTCTCCGGTTCGGCGCCGGGCCGAGGCACGCCGGACGGCGTCTCGACATCGGGCCGTCCCTGGTCTTTCTTGGCTCGGGTTGCTGTCTTCTTGTAAACATGCCTTAAAAAAGCGGGAAAACTGCAGATTAATATCTTTTTTTCTCATATAAAATTTTGCCTTTCGTGGAAAAATATTTCAACAGGGATCAAAAAATACTTGTGTTTTTAACTTTTTAGGCCCATGTATAACCGGTGACGGCTCCACAGCCGGTTTGGCGATTGTTCCGCTTGAGGGCGGCCAACTTTTTTCTGAATTCGTTGTGCGATCTTTCGCCCCGGGCGCAAAAGCGTTCCGGGTCTCAAATACCTATGAAAGCTATACGACTATGACCACAGGTACCGTGAAATTCTTCAACCCGACGCGTGGCTTCGGATTCATTTCTCCGGAAGACGGAGGCAAGGACGCGTTCGTCCATATCTCCGCCGTCGAGCGCGCCGGTTTGAGTTCACTCAACGAAGGCCAGAAGGTCTCTTACGAGCTGCAGCTCGGACAGAACGGCAAGCATTCCGCCGAGAACCTCTCCGTCGTCGAGTAATCGACCGCAGCACCGCCCCGGCTTCGGCCGGGGCGGTTGCCATTCCGCCCAGTTCATTGGGTGCTCCCTGATGGGAAGCCACCGCCACCGGAATTTCCGGGCCTCAATTGGCGGCGCGCGGAACCGTCATTAAAGGGCCGTCAACATGTACAAACCTTCGAGAGCTGCTGCCGAGGCCCATTTCACGACGAAGCAGAAGCAGATCAAACAGATTCAAAAGGAAAAGGATAAGGCTCGGGAAGAGAGAATGAACCGGATGGCGCGGCTGAAGGCGCAGCGCTTGTCGCAAGAGGGCGCCGGCGAAGATACGGCAGAGCCGGAAGCGACGAATTCGCCCGTTTCCGATCCACGCCAGGTTTGACGGGCCTCAGGGCGAGCGACCATGGAAACCCCGAAATCCCACGGCTCGGCAGGCCACTTCCTCTCCATATTGTCCTTTTTGGTGATTGCATCCCTCGCTTCAACCGCCGAGAGCGGCTCGGGTCCGATGCCGCCGAATGCGAAAGCCAACCCCTATAGTGAAGGTTGGGTGTGCAACCTGGGCTACCGTGAATCGAACGGGGCCTGCCGTCGCGTCCAGGTTCCCAAGAACGCTTATTCCACCGACACGTCCTATAGCCGTGGATGGGAATGCAGCCGCGGATACCGGAACGTCGGCAAGTCCTGCACCGCGATAAAGGTCCCCGCGAACGCCTTCCTCGACCAATCGGGCGGCGGCTGGCTTTGCGCGCGGGGTTTCCGCAAGCTGGGCGAAACCTGCGTCGCCGTCAAGGTGCCCAAAAATGCCTATTTCCTGGAATCTTCCTTCGGCCCGGGTTGGGCGTGCATCCGGGGATACAGGATGAAGGGCGCGACATGCGACCCCATCAAGGTGCCCGGCAATGCCTATCTGAACGATGAAGGCGACGAATGGATTTGTGAGGCGAGGTATCGCAAGGTCGGCCAGACCTGCCAACGGATCGCCGTGCCCAAGAACGGCTACTACGTCGATTCCTCCTATGGCTCGGGCTGGAAATGCGACCGCGGATACCGCGCCGCCAATTCGAAATGCGAGGCCGTCAAGGTGCCCGCCCACGGGTATCTGGCCGATTCCTATGATGGGCGCGGCTGGAAATGCGACCGCGGATACCGGGCGGTGGGGGCTGCCTGCCTCAAGCTGAGAGTGCCCGAGAACGCCCATGTCTCCTATTCGGGAGACGAATGGCAATGCGATCCGCCTTACCGGCAACGAGACGGATCCTGCGTCCAGCCATGACCGCCTGTCGCGGCCGACGGAAGGGATCATGGGGGGACAAAGCCGGTAGAGCGTGCTGCCGCCGGACCGCATTCATGGCCATGGGCCGTTAGTCAGGAGGACAACAGTGTATTGGGATCAAATTCTATCGTGTCTATGGGGCCTCGTTGGCGGCATCGTCTTGATGGGAACCGCCGGCATCGTTTGGGGCGGTTGGCTCGCGGTCTGCGTCAAGTAGGTCCCTCCCATTTCCCGCCCGCGGCTAGGTGGCCCGGCGGAGCCTGAGCGAGACGGAGCATGCCATGAGTATCAAGAAACCCACCCAAGTCGAAAGTTTGGACGCGAAACCGCGCAATTGTCTTTGTTGCCAGCATGCCTTTTTAAGTTCCTGGGCGGGCGAGCGGATCTGCCCAAAATGCAAGGGGTCTTCCGCCTGGCGCAGCGGCGTGCCGCACCACAATGCGTCGCGGTCGAGCAAGTGAGCCGCCGACCGATCTGATTTCGGCCGCGCAGCAAGCCGCCCCGCGGCGCGGGCTTCAGATGATTAGCCGGATCGGCCGGTCCTGCCGGCCCTGGCGGGGTCGACCAAAAGGATTGCGCACCGCCGAATATCCTTACACCATGGATTTGGAGACCGGATCAGGTTCCGAAACGCGTTTCGTAAGGAGAAGACTCAATGCTCAGAACCCAGACCTCATTCCGTAGACCCTTCTTCGCGGCAGCGGCGACCGTGGCGGCCCTGGCTTGGATGGCCGCGCCCGCCGCCGCCTCGGAGCACTGCCGGGATGTCTATGTGAAGGTCACCAACAAGACAGGCGACAAGGTCAAGATTATCGATCTCGACTATTTCGATTACGGCCTCGGCAAGAAGGGCAGATGGCGTTCGGAACCAACCAAGAACGAGGTCGTGCCCAAGAATCAGGTCTACCAGACGACGCGGCGGCTCGAGAACGTGAAGGCGGAATACACCAAGATTCGCATCAAGTACCGCAAGCCGAAGAAATTCGGGGTCGGCACTTTCGGCGCAAAGGTCCATAAGAGCAAGTCGACGAAAAAGCAGATGTGCGCGGACGGCATCAAGTTCTACATCGACCTCAAGTGATCGGAGGCCGTTGGCCGATATGTTGCGCCGGGGATCGGGCCGCGATCATCCTCCGTGAAGGTCGCCCCAGATCTCCGTCGCCATCTCCACCACCAATTCCAGCTTGGCCCTCTCGTCGTCGATGGTGAGCCCCTTGCGCCCGACCCCCGACGAGAATCCGCATTGCGGGCTGAGGCAGATCTGATCGCCGCCGACAAACCCCGCCGCCTCATCGATGCGGCGCTTGAGAACGTCCTTGGATTCCAGCTCCGGCCGCTTGGTGGTGACGAGGCCCAGCACCACTTTCTTCTCCTTGGGGAGGAAGCGGAGCGGCGAGAAATCTCCCGCGCGCTCATCGTCGTATTCCAGGAAATAGCCGTCGACAGTGAGGCTGCCGAACAGCGTCTCCGCCACCGGCTCGTAGCCGCCCCGCGCCTTGCTGCCTGCCGCCACGCCCGCCTGGCGCGCGTTGCCGCGGCAGAGGTGAATACAGACCGTCACGTGATCAGGGACGCCCTCGAGCGCCCGGTTGATGACATCGCAGTAGATGGCGGGCAGGGAGCCCGGGTCCTCACCGATCCGCGCCACGGCGGCGCGGAAGTTCTCGTCGCACAGATAGGCGAGGTTGGTGTCGTCGAGCTGCAGGTAGGTGAGCCCTCGGGAGACCAGATCCATGATTTCTTCGTGATAGACGCGGGCGAGGTCGTCCCAGAAGGCAGCCATCTCCGGATAGGCATCCTTGTCGATGCCTTCGCGCCCGCCGCGGAAA
>JAOTVC010000339.1 GCA_029863585.1 Alphaproteobacteria bacterium
GCCGCCAGGTCACGGATATCCATGTTGCCGCCGACGCGGCGGGGCGGGACGATGCTGTGCGTACCGGACTCGGCCGGCGCGCAGCCGAGCGTTCCGGCAAACGGGCGGAGCGGGATGCTTGCGGTGGAGCCGAACATGGCAGGCGTCAGGCCGACGGGATCGTATTTCCAAACGATTAGCGCCGGGTCCGCGAACCGATCGGCCAACAACCCGAACCCGGGAATGTTGGCCGTCCAGCCCCAGCCGGATGGCTCAAAGCCCTCGATCGTGACCTTGAGCGCATCCCCCGGTTCCGCCCCGTCGATGCGGAGCGGACCGGTAACCGGATTCACCTTCCCGAAATCAAGGGCCTCCAGATCGGCGACCGTGGACTCCGCAGTCAGTTGGCCGCCGGAACTGTCGACCGTCTCGAAGGCGACCGTCTCCCCCGGCGCGATGCTGTGCGCCGGGGGATTGGCATTGTTCCAGCCGAGATGGTGGTCATGCCGGTGGATCGTATGGGTCACTTTATTTGGCATCTTTCGCGTACACATACAGATAGTTTACGGGGATGTGCACCGGGTCGACGAAGATCTCGTTGGGGCCGCCCAGACGCTCAGTATGCATGGTAAAGCGCTGCTCGTTGAAGACCGGCGCCCATGGCGCGTCGTCCATGATCCGCACGAATACCGAGCGCCACAGGTCGAGACGCTCGGCGGCCTTCGCGGGGCTGGTCATGGCGTCGGCCTTGGCGGCCAGCGCGTCCAGCTCTTCATTGCAGTACCAGGACCAGTTCCACCCGCCCTTGACCGCGCCGCCGCAGCCCAGGATCGGACCATAGAAATTGCTCGGATCCGGGAAATCGGCGATCCACGCCATGCCGCCGGACCAGATCATCGGCGCCTGATCGGATTCACCGCCGGCCGCGATTACGTTGGCCTGCGCCAGCGACCTGATCTCTGCCCGGATGCCGATCGCCGCCAGATCCTGCTGGATCGCCTGCGTGATGCGCGGGTTCGGGTCGGTGTTCATCGCGAAGATCTCGGTGTCGAAACCGCCCGGGAACCCGGCCTCGGCCAACAGAGCCTTGGCCTTCGCCGGATCGAACGGATAGCCCGTGTAATTCTTGTCATAGGCGGGCATCGCCGGCGGCAGCGGCTGGTTCGCCGGCACGGCACGGCCGTTGACGATGCGGATGATGCGATCCTTGTTGATCGCCATGTTGACCGCCTTACGGACCTTCACATTGTCGAACGGCTTCATACGCACATTCATGGTGACATAGCCGGTATGAAGCTGGCCGCCCTCGACAATCTTGTTCTTGTTGGCCGGGTCATTGCGAACCTCGAGGAAATTCGCCGGCGGGATGCCGTCACCCAGGATATCGACCTCGCCCCGCTTGAGCCGCAACAAGGCCACGACCGGCTCCTGGCCGACTTCGAAAACGATCTTGTCGAGCCGCGGCAGACCCGCACGGTAGTAATCGGCATTCCGCTCGAACACAACGCGCTGGCCGAGCGTCCACTCGGTCATCCGGAATGCGCCGCTTCCCACCGGATTCTTGCCGAAATCCTGGCCGTATTTCTCGACGGCCTCTTTGGGAACCGCGAACGAGAAGTTGATAGCCAGCACATGAAGGAATGTCGCATCCGGTCGCGACAGCTTGAAACGCACCGTATAGGGATCGACGACCGCGATGCCGGACAAGCCTTTCGCATTGCCCGCAGCTGCGGCATCGAAGCCCTCGATCGACGCGAAAAATCCCTGTCCCGGGCTCTGCGTCTCAGGGTCTACCGCGCGCTCGATCGAGTATTTGATGTCGCTGGCGGTCAGCTCCCGGCCATTGTGGAACTTCACACCCTTTCGCAGCTTGAAAACGTATGAGAGCCCGTCCGCCGAAATTTCATAGCTCTCGGCCAGATCCGGCTCGAGTTCGGTGGTGCCGGGCCGGTAATCCATGAGGCCGCTGAAAATACTTTTGATCATCGACCAGTTCTGCCAGTCGTAACCGATCGCCGGATCGAGCGTGCTGACGTCGTCCTTGTACGTGACGACCATCTGCCCGCCCTGTTTGGGCGTTTCGGCCAACGCGACGGCCGGCGCCGCCGTTCCCGCCGCGATGAGCGCGGCAGCCATCAAGATTCTTGTGCTCATTATGAGACTCCTCTGTGTTTCCCTGCGCTTTCTTGATTCAGATCGGATCATCGCAGGCGGATCCGGGGATCGATAACCGGTGCCACAAGATCGGCAATCAGGTTGCCAAGCACGATGGCGACCGCGGCGACAAGCGTTACCCCCATGATGATCGGGATATCGATGCGCTGGATCGCTTGCCATGCAAGCTGGCCGATCCCGGGCCAGCCGAAAACCGACTCTACCACCACCGCGCCACTCATGAATATCCCGATGTCGAGACCGATCATGGCGACCACCGGCAGGATGGCAT
>JAOTVC010000340.1 GCA_029863585.1 Alphaproteobacteria bacterium
GGCCAGAGCGACGCCTTCGCAAAACGCTACCATTTCAACCACAAGCGTAAGATTGATGGCGATTTTTGTTTGAAGCGCCAGCCCGCTGGCGCCGATATAGGTGACCTTCGGGCCGATGGCGCGCAACACCGGCTCGATCTTGTCGAAGGCGTCCCTGTCCCCGCCAACCATGACCGAAGCCTTCCCCTCGGTGAGCGTCACGGTGCTGGCGGAAAGGGGCGCATCCAGCATGGCCACGCCAGCCTTCGCAAATTCGCCTGAAATCTCCCGGCTTGCGGATGGTTCGATGCTGCTCATATCGGCGTAAATGCCACCCGGCGCGAGACCCGCAATGATGCCGTTCTCGCCAAGCGCGACCGCCCTCGCCGCGTCGGCGTTGGTTACGATCGAAAACACGAGGTCCGACCCACTGGCGACATCGCGCGGACAGTCGGCCCACAGCATCCCTTCCTTAATCAGGGAGTCCGCCTTCCGCGCGGTCCGATTCCAACCGGTCACCGTATAACCCGCGGCGAGCAGACGAAGAACGATTCCCGTCCCCATGGCTCCCAGACCGACGAATCCTATCTTCATTTCTTCCTTCCCCTCTTCCCCACCAAAATCATTCCTCGCCCTCAATGGGTTTGTCAACTTAATTTGAGCCGGACGGCATTGTCGTCTATGGACCCCCCCCCTGATTGCGGGTGGTTTTGATGATTAGAAGCAGGCTGGGTTTGCGGTCATCTATCCGGTCTCTAAAGGTGGCATGCGTTGATGCCGGGCCATGATGCGTATTCGCGCGCCAGTTCCCAATTGCTTTCACGTGCTTAGAGCACCCAGACATTCACGGGAGTTGCTGGCCCCGGATCAACGAACTCAGGGCGAACGACTTGCCAGCGCCGAGAACGAACTGAGGAGGCTCGAAGCGGCGCGGAATACCCCCGCGCTCAACTCAAGAAAGTCTTGGGCGGGAACATCGTTGTCAGGGAGACCCCCGGGGAGTTCCGACTCGAAACCGAGGCAGGCATGGCTCAGTAGCTGCCCGTCACGAGTCTAACAGCCCTGCGGCTGCTGTCGATCGTAGAGTCGAAATTCGACAAAAGTCCTCGGTAACTGCAATTTGGGCGCCCTCAATTGGCATGAAGCAGTCATTCTTTCGGCCATTGGGCTGCGACGGGTCGGCGCAACGGGCCTTCGGAAACCCGCTATCGAAGCCTTGAGTGACATTCGCTAATCTGATCTTGTTCTTTTCGGACAGGATCGGAATGCGCCCAGAAAAAAGACGGCTTGCCCGTGAACGGTTAACCATGACCAAGATGGTCGGCATCTATTGCTCCGCTCACCATCGCAGTTCTGGAAACATCCTGTGTGCAGTGTGTCGGGAATTTCTAGCCTATGCTGAGGTACGGCTGCAGAAATGTCCCTATGCAGAAGACAAGCCAACGTGCGCCAACTGTCCTGTTCACTGCTACAAGCCGGTTCGAAAGGCTGAGGCCAGGGCGATCATGCGATACGCCGGCCCCCGGATGTTGCTTCGCCATCCGCTGCTTGCTATTGCCCACAAGCTGGATGGGTTCCGTAAGGCCAGGCACCCACGTGAGTTCACACGTGAGCAAAGACTGCAGTCGCGAAAGGAATGACAAGAGGCCGTCACCTGTGGATTACGCACAACGACGTAGCACGATAATAGACGGAGTATCGCATCTCCTGACTGGCGGCTCTTGGGCGTCAAGGAGCCGCTCAATCGGCTAGAATCTCAACTGAATGACAGGCGGCTTTCGGCCAGTATTCTCTACCGGTTACGGAATAACGTTGAAGCCGCGAAAAGGCGTCCTGTGGGCTTACCCTACCCCAAATGCAGAAGGGCTCGTCGAAACGAGCCCCTTGAATATAGATGTGGTAGCGGGAGCCCGCTTCTCGCCATACAGACACCGCTGCTTGCTCAATATTCAGCAGCTCATGACAGGGCCTCTGAAATGCTTATACTTCTGATCACCGAGTGGTCGATGCCGGGCGTGAACGAAAGCGCCTGAAGGATCCTCCGATGGCCCAACACGTGTTCATGCCGCGCCTGTCCCAGGACATGACCCAGGGGCGCATCGTCGAATGGCTGGCGGCAGAGGGCGGGGCCGTCAAGGCTGGCGATCCGCTGGTCTCGGTCGAAACCGACAAGGCCGTGACGGACGTGCAGGCGCCGTGCTCCGGTGTACTGAGACGGGTGCTGCTCGCTCCGGGCCAGGATGCCGACGTGGGCACGCCCCTCGCCATCCTGGCCGGCCCTGACGAAGACATCGACTCGATGCTGCAGGACGTGGCGGGGCCCGCGGCGACCCGCGCACCACAGGCGGCGACGCCTGCGCCGGCCCCCCACGCCGCGGCCGGCCGCGCGGAAACCCGGCGGGCGTCGTCGCGACAGCCCGTCTCCCCGGCCGCGCGCC
>JAOTVC010000341.1 GCA_029863585.1 Alphaproteobacteria bacterium
CGATGTCCGGCGCGGCGACGATCCCGGCGGGGTGCGCTTTTACACCTTCGCCGGGCTGGCCAGCTCCGACGATTTCATCGCCCGCGAGCCCGGGGCCATCGATGCCGCCGTCCGCGCCATCGTCAAGGCACAGGCCGCCCTGCGCGCCGACCCCTCGCTTGCCCGCAAGGTGGGGGAAGGGAAGTTTCCCCCGCAATCGGCGGAATTGATCGCAAACGTCGTCGCGCGGGATGCGCCGTTTTACGATCCGGTGATCTCGGAGGACGCGGTTGCGCGCCTGAATGCTTTCGCCCGGTCCGTCGGCCACCTCAGCGGGCCGGTCGCCTACGACCAGGTGGTCGCGATGCGCTGCCGGCCGCTGTGGACGGGCGGTTGAAACGCCCCGAAGCGCGGGTTCGAGTGGTCCGTCGCCCGATTCTCTTTACACCTTGGCGCCGGTGCCATGAACTCCCATAAAATTCAGTAATTTGCCGGGACCTCTTCGACCGCAATTTCACCGTGATGTTACCTGGCGGCGGCAAAAAAACACCGTATTTGGTGTTTCAAATGTGAAACCATACAATTTGTTGTTGACTCGTTCCTTCCCCCACATTTAGAGTTCCCGACCTCGCGGTACCCAATATATAGCGCGGTCTGAATTGTCAGAGCACGGCGTCAAGGGGCCAGAGTCGGGGCGGTTTATTTTACAATATAGGGGTCCGGTGCGCGCCAGTGCCGCACGTGCCGGTCAGAATTGGGGGAAAAGCATGCGCATCTCGCGCCATTTCACGAAGGACGGCAAGTCCGCATACCAGGGAATCGAGTTCAAGGCGGCGGTCAGCGAGATCCGCAACCCCGACGGCTCAGTCGTATTCAGTCTCCAGGACTTCGAGGCTCCGGCCCATTGGTCCCAGGTGGCGACCGACGTCATCGCCCAGAAGTATTTCCGCAAGGCCGGTGTGCCCGCGAAGCTGAAGGCGGTGGAGGAGGAGGACGTGCCTGCCTGGTTGTGGCGTCAGGCGCCCGACCGCGATGCCCTGGCGGAATTGCCCGAGGACGCGCGCTATGTCGGCGAGACCAGCGCCAAGCAGGTCTTCCGCCGGCTTGCCGGGACCTGGACCTATTGGGGCTGGAAGGGCGGCTATTTCGATGCCGAAGCCGATGCCCGGGCATTCTACGACGAAATGCGTCACATGCTGGCGCGCCAGATGGCCGCGCCCAATTCGCCTCAATGGTTCAACACCGGCCTGCATTGGGCCTACGGCATCGATGGGCCGAGCCAGGGGCACTATTACGTCGATTACAAGAGCGGCGAGATGGTCACGTCCGCTTCGGCCTATGAGCATCCCCAGCCCCATGCCTGCTTCATCCAGTCGGTCTCCGACGACCTCGTGAACGAAGGCGGCATCATGGACCTGTGGGTACGCGAGGCCCGCCTGTTCAAATACGGCTCCGGCACCGGATCCAACTTCTCCAAGATCCGCGGCGAAAACGAGGCGCTGTCCGGCGGCGGCAAGTCGTCCGGATTGATGAGCTTCCTCAAGATCGGCGACCGGGCGGCGGGCGCCATCAAATCGGGCGGCACCACCCGGCGCGCGGCCAAGATGGTGACCATCGATGTCGACCATCCCGACATCGAAAACTACGTCAATTGGAAGGTGGTGGAGGAGCAGAAGGTCGCCGCAATGGTGGCCGGATCGAAGCTTGCCGACAAGCATCTCAACAGCATCATGGCGGCCTGCGCCGAATTCGATGGCGAAGATGCCGCCGACTCGTTCGATCCCCGCCGCAACAAGGCCCTCAAGAAAGCCATCATTGCCGCCCGCAAGGTGATGATCCCGGAAAACTACATCCAGCGGGTCATTCAGTTCGCGCGCCAGGGCTACACCGGGATCGACTTCAAGACCTACGACACGGATTGGGATTCCGATGCCTATCTCACGGTGTCGGGCCAGAACTCCAACAATTCCGTGCGCGTGACCGACGACTTCCTGCGCAAGGTGCTGGACGACGGCGAGTGGGATTTGGTCCGCCGCATCGACGGCGAGGTGCACAAGCGCATCAAGGCCCGGGACCTTTGGGACCAGATCGGTTTCGCCGCCTGGGCATCGGCCGACCCCGGAGTGCAGTTCGACACCACCATCAACGAATGGCACACCTGCCCCCAATCGGGACGGATCGACGCGTCCAATCCCTGTTCCGAGTACATGTTCCTCGACGACACCGCCTGCAACCTGGCTTCGATCAACCTGCTGGCGTTCCGCCAGGCGGACGGCAAGTTCGATGTCGAATCCTACCAATACGCCATCCGGCTGTGGACCATGGTGCTGGAAATTTCGGTGCTGATGGCCCAGTTCCCATCCCGCGAAATCGCTCAGCTTTCCTACGAATTCCGGACCCTGGGCCTGGGCTTCGCCAATATCGGCGGGC
>JAOTVC010000342.1 GCA_029863585.1 Alphaproteobacteria bacterium
ACATAAGCATCACCTTGCCAAGCGGATTGAAGCCCGAATACCATTCGCCAGTGCTGGGGGCTGAAACGGCACGACACCGGCCCCATATACAAAGAGAAACCTGAAAAGGGAGCCCCCTATGCTTGCGAAAAAAGTCACCACCTGGGTATTGGTCTGCGACGGTGCCCGCGGCCGCATCCTCGTCAACAACGGCCACGGCACGGGGCTCAGCGAAATCGAAAGCGCCGAAGACGCCGAGGCACGGCGGAGGACTCGGGAGCTTGGCGCGGAGCGACCAGGTCGGGTCTACGAATCCGTCGGCCAGGGTCGCCACGGCATGGCTCCAAAGGCGGATTGGCACCGATTTGCCAAAGAGCATTTCGCCCGGGAAATGGCCGGGATCGTCAATGCCGCGGCATTGAAAGGGAGTTTCGACGGTCTAGTGCTTATAGCGCCTCCGCGGGTCCTGGGCGATCTCCGCCAGGCCCTGAACGAACAGGCGGCTAGCCGCATCGCCGGCGAGATCGGCAAGGATCTGACCCAAGCCAACGCGCAGGACCTGACCCCTTATCTGGAAGACCTCATGCGGCTCTAGACGGCTCAGTCATCGGTGCCGCGGAATCCCAACGCGATGACATAGATTTCCGCCGATTCCTTCCGGCTTGCCGGCGGCTTGATGTGACGAACCTGGCGGAAATCCCGCTTCAATGCCTCCAACAGGTCCTTCTCCGTGCCACCTCTGAGGACCTTGCCGAGAAACACGCCGCCGGGTTTCAGAACCTTGCGGGCAAAGGCATAGGCGGCTTCCAGGAGCGCCATGATGCGCAAATGATCGGTCTGCGTATGGCCGGTCGCAGGTGCCGCCATGTCGCTCAGCACAACGTCCGCCTTACCATCCAGCGCCGCCGTAATCACCGCCTCTGCATCGGCATCCAGGAAATCTAGGGTGATCTGCTGGACGTTCGCCAAGGGCTCCATTTCCGAACAGTCCACAGCCACCAACCGCCCGCCACCGGCATGGCCGGCTTTGATGCGCTCGGCCGCCACCTGCGACCACCCGCCCGGCGCGGCTCCCAGGTCGACCACCGAAGCCCCGGGTTTCAGGAAACGGAAGCGGTCGTCCAACTCAATCAGCTTGAAGGCGGCGCGCGAGCGGAAGCCCCGGCTGCGAGCGGCCGCCACATAGGGGTCGCGGAGTTGCCGGGTCAGCCATCGGGTCGAGGACAGCCGGCGTCCCTTGGCCGTCTTGAGCCGCTTGGTGCGACCATCCGCCGCGGTCCTGGCCCCGACCGATCCCCCGCCTCCGCCCCGGTTCCTGCCGCCCGCCACGTTTCAGGCCTCAGCCGTACCGGGACGCGCCGCAAGGCGCATCAAGCCCAGCAATATCCCCTCGCGAACACCGCGGTCGGCAACCCGGAGGCGCCCGACATCCCAGGTCCGGCAGATCGCCTCGAGGATGGCGCAGCCCGCGACCACGAGGTCGGCGCGCAACACGCCCACGCACGGCTCGCCGGCGCGGCCGTCGAAATCCAAACCCATGAGGTGTCGCGTCACCGTGGCCACCTCCTTGAAGCCGAGGAAACATCCGTCCACCACTGAACGGTCATAGGCGGGCAGGCCCATATGGATTCCGGCAAGGGTCGTGACCGTGCCCGACGTGCCCAGCATCTGCACGCGCCCGTCGCCGATGGCCTCGGTGATGCCGTTGCGGGTCTCGAAATCGGAGAGTTCCCCGGCGATAACCCGGACCATGGTTTCGAATTGGGCCTCGGTGATTTCTCCACCGCCGTGGATCTCCGCCAGATTGACGACTCCCAATGGGATCGAGAGGGTCTCGATGACGTCGACGCTGCCGTCACCCGGAATTTCCACCCACATCACCTCGGTCGAACCGCCACCGATATCGAAGACAATGCCATAGGGATAGCCTTCCACAAGCAGCGGGATGCAACCCGACAGCGCTAGCCGAGCCTCCTCGTAGGGAGTGATGATTTCAAATTCAAGGCCGGTCTCTTCCTGGATGCGGCCGAGAAATTCGGCGCAATTGGCGGCACGGCGGCACGCCTCGGTGGCCACGTTGCGCGCCCTCACGACTTTCTTGCGGGCCATCTTCGAGGCGCAGACCCTGAGCGCGCTGATAGTTCGGTCCATCGCCGCGTCGGTCAAACGGCCGGTTTTCTCCAGCCCCTCGCCCAAACGCACGATTCGGGAAAAGGCATCGACCACACGAAAGCTATCCCCCTCGGGCGTCGCCACCAGGAGTCGGCAATTATTGGTGCCGAGATCGAGCGCTGCATAGGCGCCAATTCCATCGGGTTCCGCCGCCCCGGATTTTTTACGGGGGGCGCGACGCCGCTTGCCCGCCTGCGGCCCCAAGGGCCCGCGGACCTTTGTCTTGTGGTTGTTCATAGGTGAAA
>JAOTVC010000142.1 GCA_029863585.1 Alphaproteobacteria bacterium
ATCCAACTCGTGCCAGCGGGCGTTGAGCCCCTCGGCCGTGCGCCGCTGATGCGCCTCGCCGGGCTTGCCGGCCTGGCGGCAGAAGACCACCGCGGCGTCCCAGTCCTGATCCCAGAATTTTTCCAGCACCACGGGTTCTTCCGAAACGCCCAGCGGATGAAGGGTGGAGCGGTCGGCGGCCCATTGGGCGAGCTCCTCGTCCATGTCGAGGCGGAAGCGGTCCAGCCGCGCCTCTCGGGTGGGGCCGGCGGCGTGCTCGGTCTTGACCTGGCCGGTGCCGCTGACGATGTCGCGAATGCGCTCGCCGTGCTTGAGCGCCAGGGCATCTGCGAACACCAGCCGGGAGATGCGTTCGCGGGCGAGCTCCGCCGTCTTGGCCAACATCATGCCGCCCGAAGACGCGCCCACCAGGACCACGTCGCGCAAGTCTTCGGACCACAGGAAGCCCGCCAGTTCTTCCGACTGGGTCTCGGTGGTGATGCCGGGCCGCGCCTGAAAGGCGCGTTCGCCGCAGCCGTCGAGGGAGGGCGCGAAGACCAGATGGCCGGCATCGCGCAGCCGCGTTGCCACCGGTTTCCAGATCCAGCCTCCCTGGTAGGAGCCATGAATGAGCAAGAACGTGGTCACGATGAGTCTCCCGTTTTTGCCGGCACCGCGAAGCGCTGTCCCCGGCCGGTTGCTTTGGTTTACGGCCCTATTGCGCCGCTCTGACTGGGAATTCCGTCATGCGGCAGTCGACGCCGTTGGCGGCGAGCGCGTCCAGGAACATCGGGTGGATGCGTGGATCCTGATCCTCGAATTCGACCTGCCCCCCGCCGTCCTTGACGCTGACATCGACGCCCAGCTTGTTCTTGTGGTTGCGCTCCGTGAAGGGGAAGCGGCTGTTGCCGATGGCGCTCGCCATGTAGCGCGCCGGTTGGGAGCCGGTGTTGAAGTGCTGGTGATACATCTGGTCCGGCGGCGCGAACATCCAGCCGTCGGTCCAATCGACGCGGACGAAGTCATCGTCGCCTTCGTACCACAGCAGCGAGAACCCCACCCCGTCGACGATCATGACATGGTAATCGGGCCCGTGCCGGTGGGCCTTCTTGTAGGTGCCCACCGGCATCAGGGATTCGTGGGCATGCATCATGCCTTCGCCGAGGATGAACTGCAGGGTGGCGCTGCCCTTGCCCCGTTTGGGATTGTCGAGCAACTCCACCGCCGCCATGTCGGGGACGAAATTGGTCTCCCACATCACCCGGCCGCGCGGGGCTGGAATGAACTCGCCCGATCCCGTCAGGTAATCGGCGGACACCGCGCGGTCGGCGAATGGATAGTCGTTGGCGAAGATGAAGTCCGCATTGCGGAACAGTTTCATCATCACGCAGCAGTTGTTGGTGCTGGCGAGCCGGGCGGGCTGCGATCCCGATCCGTTGAAATGCTGGTAGCGGCAGTTCAGCGGCAGGGCAAACAGGCTCTTGGGCCCCCATTCGAAGCTGTGTTTCCCCCCGTCGCCGGTTTCGATCGTCGTGCTGCCTTGGCCCTCCAGGACGTAGACCACTTCTTCATAAAGGTGGCGCTGGGGCGCGACCTGGCCGCCCGGCGGCAGCAGGAGCACGAAGACGGAAACGAAATCGCCGCGCCCTTTGAGATGCACGATCGACCCGTCGACCCCGAACCGCGCCCAGGGGGCGACCGGGGCATGCAGGACATCGACGCCAAAATCCTCGATCACCGGGATGCCTTCTGCCGCGGTCCATTCGAGATAAGGATCGCGCAGAAATACCGCTTCCTTGGTGGCCTTGGTGTCTTCGATCTTGAGGATCATGCCGCCTCTCCCATTCTTGGTCTTGTCCCGCCGAATTGCGCCCTTGGTATCATACACCCCGTGGGTCTCGTCGCATCACGTCGCGCGCACCGGTTCGGCGAACAGCGCGTCCACATCCGGCCGCGCGGCAATCAGGCCGATGTCCTGGGCGTATTCGGCGAAGCGGGCGATATTGGCGCGGTTTGCCTCAAGCCCCACGGGCCAAAGATTGCCGCCGAGCGCCTCCGCTTCCGCCTCCGCGTCGTGACGCCCCCAGGCCAGGAGCGACCAGGCGGGGTCCGCCGCATAGCCGGCCGCGATGGCGTCGGCTTCCGCGAACATGGCGGTCAGGGGCAAAAGCAATTCCGGAGCCTCTGCCGACAGCTTCGCGCTGACTGCCATCAGATGCATGATCGGAAAATAGCCTTTTTCCCCGAAATAGGCGCGTTCCGCCGCCTTTGGGTAGGGAAACAGGCGGCGGGCGGGCGTCGTGCCGGTGGCCACAGCATGGGGTGGACGGGGCAGAAGGAAGGCATCGATCTCGCCGCTGGCCAGCAGGACGCCCAGCTCCTGGCGGCGGCCGGTACAGCATGGATCGAGCGGCGGCGCCTTGGCGCCGGGGAAATCGAGCATCTGCGATGACGTCGGGCACCAGATGATGTCCTCCCACGGGGCGCCGTATGCGAACTTGAGGTCGCCCAGCGCCAGCACCGACAGGGAGGTTTGGAAGGAATTCACGGCGATGCGCCGGCCGATCAGCTGGTGCGGGGCGGTCAGGCCCGAATCCGGGTGGACGAAGATCTGACTTTGGCTGAACAGCCTTCGGGGGAAGACCGGCAGGGCGGTGATGTCCAATCCACGGTCGCGCGCCATCAGGTAAGCGGAAAGACCGAATTCGCAGAGATCGAATTCGTCGTCGATCAGCATGCGCCGGTTGCGGTCCTTACCGTCGCGCAAAGGGGTCGTCGCGCCGACCTGGCGGATGTCGAGCGCAATGCCCTCCGGCGGGCGTATCGTGCCGTCATAGAATGGAAGGTAGCGGTCGTAGCGCTCTATGGCGACGGTCAGGGTCCGCATCGCACTCCCAGTCGGAATGCCCGAATGCGCCGGTCAGTCGAGGGCGTAGAGCCGCCGCGCGTTGCCGCTCAGGATCTTCTGGGCTGCCCCGTCCGGGATATCGGGATTATCGCGGATGGCCTGGAAGGCATCGAGGTCCGCGGCGTGGTCGCTATGGCCGTAATCGGTGCCCACCACCAGGGCATCCTCGCCGGCATATTTTAGGATATAGGGCACGTCGTCGTCCGCCTGGCAGGTGATGAAGACGTTGCTTTCCGCGAACAGGTTGCTCGAAATTTCGCGGTTCAGGAGGTCGCGATAGCGCACTTTGAGGTCCTGGTAGACCATCGGCACCCATTGGGCGCCGGCTTCGACGAAGCCCCAACGGACGTCAGGGAACATCGCCGGGATGCCCTTCATCATCAGGCCGTGGAACGCGGCGACCACGGGAAAGCGGAATTCCACCATGCCGCCGGAGCCGCGGAAGATCTGCTCGTAGCTGAAGCTGTTGTATCCGGCATGGACGCAAATCGCCAACCCCAGCTCGCCGGCCCTCTCAAAAAGCGGAAAGAAATAGGGATCATTCAGGAAGCGGTCCTGTTCGAGGCCGTGCATCAGTACGCCGACGGCGCCGTTGTCGCGGGCGAAGGCGAGCTCGTCGGCAGCCTTTTCGATCTGTAACACCGGCGGCACCGCGACCCAGCGGAGCCGACCCGCACCCTTTTTCCAGATCTCCGCCATCCAGCGGTTGTAGGCACGGGTCAGCGCATATTCCATCGCCTGGCTACGGGTGAAAGGATGAAGGAACAGGGACGGGAAGATGACCTGGACGTCTACCCCCATTTGGTCCATGTGGGCGACCCGCGCGCCGACATCTTCCAGGTCACGTTGGCTCTTGTCGATCTGAACGTTGATATTGCTTTCCAGGGCGCGCACGCTGTTATCGATCAGCCAGTAGTGGCTCCAGACATTGCCTGCGAGCCCATGGCGTTCATTGCCGTACACCTGCTTGACCATGCGCGGCGTGAACTGCCGCTCGCTTTCTTCCAGATGCGCCCAGGTCGCCGGTGTCTCGAACACATGCGCATCGGCATCGATGGTTCCCATCCCTGTCTCCTTGTCGTTCCGGGCCTGACCCGAGCGGAGGCCGGCGCAGGTCCTTGGCGGTTCCCGCCATGTTAGTCCAAATGCCAAAGGAAGGAAGCGTCCAGGCGAGGCGGGCGCTCGGCCGCCCCGGCGCCCAAGAACGGTGGCGAACGGGCAACGAGACCGATATGTTGTGGTGCCAAATGGGGGGTGAAAGCGGATGGGGGACGCCGGGACCATCGACCAGCTTCTGGCGGCGGGCAATACCGTGTCTGTGATCGAAGGCCGGCAAAGGGTGGCGATCGGCCATCTGGAAGAGGTCGCCTACCGCGAGGGATTCTTTGACTGGGGCGGGCTCGATGCGCTGGCCGGCGGCGAACTCGCCGCCCTGATCCACGATGATCGGATCGACATCCTGATCGATCTCTCCGGCCATAGCGGGCGTAACCGCCTGCCCATGTTCGCTTTCAAGCCCGCCCCGGTGCAGGCCAGCTGGCTGGGCCTGTTCGTCACCACCGGTGTTCCCGGCATGGATTACATCATCGCCGATCCCCATCTGGTGGCGGCGGATGAAATACCCTATTTCACCGAACAGGTCTGGTCCCTCGCGGAGAGCTGGTTCTGCCTTTCGCCCCCGGCCTTCGACGTTGACTCCGGGCCCCTGCCGGCTCTTTCCGGCGCCGGCGTGACCTTCGGCTGCTTCAGCAATCTGAGCAAGGTCAGCGACCGTGCGGTTTCGGCATGGGTGGGGTGTTGCAGGAGGTTCCGGGCGCCAGGCTGTTCATGAAAGCCAAGCAACTACACGAGCCGGTCGCGCGGGAGGCCACCCTGGCGCGGTTCAAGGCTCATGGAATCGGGCCGGAGCGGCTCTTGCTGGAAGGCAGCGCGCCGCCGGAGGACTATTTCAAGGCCTATCGGCGGGTCGATATCGCGCTCGACCCCTTTCCCTACCACGGCGCGACCACCAGCCTGGATGGCCTGTGGATGGGGGTTCCCATGGTCACCCTGCGGGGCGAGCGGGTCGGCGCCCATTTGGGGGAGAGCATCGCGCATGCGGCGGGGCTCGCTGACTGGATTGCCGGGGACGAAGATTCCTACGTCGCGATCGCCGCGGGAAAGGCCGCAGACCTGGAGGCTCTAGCCTGCTTGCGCGCGGGCCTGCGGGCCCGGGTACTCGGAACCTCCTTGTTCGATGGCGCGCGCTTCGCGCACCAGTTCGAGGATGTGCTGCGCGGCATGTGGCGGAGATTCGCCGAGTGATGCCGGTTCCTTTGCCGGCGTGCAGGTGCGAGGCCAAAGGTTTCGGCGGCGATTCAGCGCAATGGGGAGTAGACTGCGGTTTACGCGGCGTCGCCCATCCCGGGCCCGCTACCCTCGGATGCGCTTCCCCATGATCCTGCCCTCATCCTGCCGCCGGGGCGCCCGGCCATGAAGATTCCCGGCGGTTTCGACTCCCTCAGGGACTGCTTTGCGATCCGGGATTTCCGGCTTTATTTCATCGGCAACATCGCCCATGGGCTGGGTGTCTGGGTGCTTCGGGTCACCATGGGCTGGCTCGCCTGGGACCTGACCCAGTCCACCGCCTGGCTCGGCGGCATCGCCCTGGCGGAAACGGCGCCGACCATGGCGTTGGCGCTGATCGCGGGCACCGTGGTCGACCGCATCGACTACTTCAAGCTGCTGCGGGCCTGTCAGGCGTTTTCCACGGTGTTCGCGGCCACCCTGGCAGTCCTGACGTTGACCGGGTTGATCAGTATCTGGCTGATGTTCTTCCTGACCCTGTTTCGCGGCGCCATGCTGGCCTTCAACCGGCCGTCGCGGATGGCCTTGGTCTATCCCCTGGTGGGGCGCGATCTGATGCCCTCGGCGCTCGCCATCAGTTCCATCATCTTCAACGGCGCGCGCTTCGTCGGCCCCGCGATCGGCGGGTTCATCATCGTCGCCGCCGGGACCGGATGGGGGTTCGCGGCGGCATCGGGGCTGCTCTGCATCTACACCATCGTGTTGTCGCTGATGCGGATCTCCATAGAGCCGAAGAAGCGCGAAAGCCCGTCCATGCTGTCGGAAACCAAGGAAGGGCTTGCCTACATCGTGGGCCACGGCGGCATCCGCATGCAACTCATGCTCTTGGTCGTGGTGGGATTGTTCGCCAAGCCGGTGACCGATCTCTTGCCGGGCTTCGCGGGCCAAGTCTTCGCGAGCGGTGCCGACGGACTTGCCATGCTGCTCAGTGCCCATGGCATGGGCGCGACGATTGGAGCCATATGGATGGCGGCGCGGCCGTCGGGAATCGCGGGGATGACACAGATCACCATCGCCAGCCTGCTGTTCCTGGCCGGTGTCCTCATGTTGTTCGTGGCGACAGATATTTTCTGGTTGGGGATGCTCTTTTCGGGCCTGCTGGGGTTGGGTTTCATCGCCCTTTCGGTCGCCAACCAGACCTTGATCCAGTCGGCTGTCGACCCCGCCCTGCGGGGCCGGGTGATCAGCGTTTACGGATTGATCCTCCAAGGTATCCCGTCCCTCGGCGCATTGATGTTGGGAGGGATCGCGGAGCATGTCGGCCTGCGCGCGCCCGTCTTCATAGGCGGCCTGATCTGCCTCGGCGCCTGGTTCGTTGCTTGGCGCCGTCGCGAGACCCTGGCGCAAAGCATGGAGGCGGAACCCGCCGGCGGCTAGACCGCCAATCGGCCGGAACAGCGTCTTGCGGGCCGCTATTCGGCCAGGTGTTCGGCGCGAAAGACGGAATAGGAGACCGGATTCTCCTCTCCGCCCGCATCGATCCAAAGGTCGAACACCACTTCGCCCGCCGGCGTGACTTCCACCAGGCGGGCGCGGCCGAAGCCGGAATCGTTATCGCCCGATGGGATGCCGTCGACCGTCGCCACCCCGCCATAGGTGATGAAGGTGTTGCCGGTTTCCGGCAGACGCTTGGCGCCTCCCTGGAAGCAGGCGAACAGCCGCTCACCCGGGGCCTCGCCGTAGGACCAGATCTGTGCCACGGTGCCGGCGGCCTCGTCGACCGCGAATTCCACCGCTCGGCTGAAACATTCGGCATCGGGCATCTTCGGGTCGAACGGCACGGCCCGGTGATTGCCGTTGTCGAAACACATCACGGTACCCGACGGCGTGATCGAGCAATCATGCTGGTGGTACTGCCAGTCGAATTGGCCCTTCGGCGCGAGCAGCCTTTCCGCCCAAGGACTGCGCCAATTCTTGGGACTTCCCAGGATCCATTTCAAGGCGCCGCTGGCCCGGTCGATCTTGACGATGCAGTCCTGGGTCCGCAGGGACACCAGGATCGAATCGTCATTGGGGTCGTGGCAGGCGCAGTTGGCATGGGCCCAGTCGTTGCTCTCCGGCCATTCGCGGTTGACCGCGGTGGTCCGGCGGCTGCCGTAGCAGATGCGATAGGGGTCGAGGATATCCAGCATGTGCCATTGCGCCACGATGCGCCCGTCGAGGGCGACCTCGGCGATGATGTCGCCGATCACTTCCGCCGTCTCCCGTGGTGCCGCGGGGTCGGTGTCGCTGCCCGGCCAGTCGGGGAATCGGCGCAACTCGTTGCTGAGCACCAGCAGGTTGCCATCGGGCAGGGTATCGAGGGTGTGGTGGACGCGGCCGATATCGATGGCGATGCTCCCCGCGGGCGGCTCCTTGCCCGCGAATTTCCCCGCCGCATGCCAGCGCCTGAGAATCTCGCCGCTTCGGTTCATCTCCGTGATGGTGCCGGCGCCGGGCTGGTTGAAGAAGATATGCCCGTTCGGATGCAGGCGGACGTCCTGGGTCGGAGCGTCGAATCGCCGGTTGAGCGCAATCTCGCCCGCGCGGTCGATGCCGATGATCCAGCCGGCCTTGAGGGTGTCGCGCTGTGCCCCGGCGGGCCGGATGTTGAACAGCATGATACCGGGCTCGCGGCGGGCGGCATCGCAGGTCACGAGGCGCATTGGCGGAAGGGGGGCGGACGTCATCGGTTTTCCTCCGGCCCTTCATCCAGGGCAGTTTGTTCCAACTGGCGGCGGGATTCGATCAACTGCCGCGCCGCATTATCGGGTACGCCGGCGCCGACGAGGACCAGTTCACTCAGCTGCAGGCTGGCTTCAATGGTTTCCGGGATCACATGGGTCGCGCCAAGGGCGATCAGGCGCGCCGCATGGGCGCCATCCCGGGCGCGGGCATAGACCGGCAGATCGGGGCAATTGCGCCGGGCCGTGGTCACGACATGTTCCGTCGCGGTGGCATTGTCCATGGTTACCACCAGGGCGGCGGCGCGATCCACGCCGACCTTGCGAAGGATGTCGTCCTGGCGGGCATCGCCGTAGAAGACGCAGGCCCCCGATTTGGAGAAGCCGGCCACCAGGCGGGTGTCCAGGTCCAGCGCTACGTGGGAAATCCCCTGGGCGTCGAGGATTTCGCCGAGCATCTGCCCGACCCGGCCGTAGCCGACCACCACGATGTGGTCCGACATCTCTTCGGAGACCGCCTCCGCACCTTGCGCGTCCAGTGCGGCGCGGCGCTCCACGGAAGCCGCGATCCGCCGGGCGAGGGAGGCGACGAAGGGCGTCGCCACCATGGTCAGGCCCGTCACGATCAGCAAGAATTGGGCGGTGTCCGGCGGGATCAACCCACCCGTGGCGCCCAGGCCGATAACCAGGAAGGCGAATTCCCCGCCTTGGCCCAGCAGCAACGCGCTTTCCAGCGCCACCGCGTGGGGCCGGCCGAAGACCCTGGCGACGGCGTAGAAGATCGCGCCCTTGACCGCGAACAGGCCGACCACCGCGGCGATCAGCCAGAACGGGCGCGTGATCAGCTGCCCCAGGTCCACCCCCATTCCGACCGAAACGAAGAAAAGGCCCAGCAACAGGCCCTTGAAGGGCTCGATATCAACCTCGATCTGGTGGCGGTATTCGGTTTCACTGAACAGCAACCCGGCAAGGAACGCCCCAAGGGCAAGGGATAGGCCCGCCTGCTGCGTGGCAATGGCGGTAGCGATGATCACCAGCAGCACGGCGGCAAGGAACATCTCCCGGCTCTCGCGGCTGCCCACGAAACGGAAAAGCGGCCGCACCACCATGCGGCCTAGGATAAGGATCACGACGATGGCCAGGACCGCGCCACCGAATGCGGTCGCCAGGGCACGGATTTCCGAGCCTTCGGTGCCGGAGCCGACGATGCCGAGCAGCAGCAGGATGGGCAGCACCGCGAGATCCTGAAACAGGAGAACCGCAAAGGTGGTCTGGCCGACATTGGTGCCGAGCCGCCGGTGTTCGGTTAGGATCTGAAGGACGATGGCGGTCGATGAAAGGGCGAAGGCGGCCCCCACAACGATTGCCGCCGCGGCGCTGCTGTCGAACAGGGAGGCGATCGTGGCCACCGCGGCGCCGGTCACGATCACCTGGACGCCCCCCATTCCGAAAACGCTGCGGCGCATGGCCCACAGCCGGTCGAGGGAAAGCTCCAGCCCGATCATGAACAGCAGGAACACCACGCCGAGTTCCGCGAGCGTCCGCACGCCTTCGATATCGTCGATCACAATGTAGGCCAGCCACGGCCAGTCCCCGGAGAAGCGCGCCAGTCCATAGGGACCGATCAGCAGCCCGGCAGCGAGGAAGCCCAGAACCGGGCTGATCTTCAGCCGGTGCAGGAACGGCACCAGGAGCCCGGCGGCCACCAGGAACACCACGACTTCGCGAAGGTTCAGCGCTTCGGTGTGCACGGCGTTCTTTCCCGATGATCCATTGCGGGGCCCTTCGTTTGCTGAGGGATTGTGGCGGCTTCGCGGGCCCAGGGCAATGTGCGGTACTAGGGGCGGAAATGCCAACGCTTGGTCAGCCCCACGGGGCGGCGGGCAGTTGTTGCCATCACTGGTGGAAGCTTACTGGCGATGGGGTATAAAGGGCGATGCTTCCTACCTCTTGATGCTGGATCAGAATGCGACGGGAACCGTTCATCCAGGAGATCAAGCTGCGCCGGGACGAGGTGCCGTCTTTCGACGCCTATCCCTTCAGCCTTCCCGCTGTGCGCCATCTTGACAGTTTACCCTTGCATCCGGCAGTGACTTTCATCGTTGGCGAGAACGGGTCAGGCAAGTCGACATTGCTGGAGGCCATCGCCATCGCCTGGGGCTTCAACCCGGAAGGGGGCACGAGGAACTTCAATTTCGCAACTCAGGCCACCCATTCTGACCTGAACCGTTATCTGAGGCTGGTGCGCCGCCATCACCGCCCCAAGGACGGCTTCTTCCTGCGGGCGGAGAGCTTTTATAACGTTGCGACCAATATCGATGAACTGGATTCGGAATTCTCCTTTGGGCCGCCGGTGATCGAATCCTATGGCGGAACTTCGCTGCATGCTCAGTCCCATGGCGAATCCTTCTTCGCCGTCTTCAGCAACCGTTTCCGGGGCGAGGGACTATATATCCTCGACGAGCCGGAAGCCGCACTATCACCGACGCGACAGATGGCGATGCTGACCCGCCCTCACGAACTGGTCGGAGCCAAGTCCCAATTCATCATCGCGACCCATTCCCCGATCATTATGGCCTACCCCGGAGCCACCATCTATTCATTGTCTGAAGATGGCATCGACCCGGTAGCCTATGAGGAGACCGAGCACTACCGGGTCGCCAAGACCTTTCTCGGTGATCACAAGAGGATGCTGGC
>JAOTVC010000344.1 GCA_029863585.1 Alphaproteobacteria bacterium
AACGGGCCTTCCGGCTTCTGCGCCATGTAGACATGGGCGCCGTAGACGATGCCCATGTCCAGCTCGCCCTTGATGATGCGCTTGGCGTTCTCGGTGGAGCCGCCGGTCGTCACCTGGTTGATGTTGTACTGCGGCAGCTTCTCGGAAATGATCGTGCCGGCGGCGCCGACCATGTAATACATCACGCCGCCGGGGTTCGAGCCGCCCCAGGCGATGTTGATCTTGTCCTGCGCCGCGGCCGGCTGCACGAGCCCCAGCCCGGCCAGCGCGACGGCAATGAAAGCAAAGAATCGCATAGGTTCCTCCCTTGGATACGAGTTCGGCCGGGCCGCTTCGCATCGCCTGGCGATACCGGGCCCGCCCCGTAACGCTGCCATCCCGGCCCTCCCTGTGGCCATGGCGACGGCGCATTGACCGCCGGCCGCAGGCAGGGAACCGGCGCAACTCGAGGGATTGCGGGGTGATGACCCACGGGCGGCGCCGATGGCGGCCCCTGCCCCTCTCCAGCCACGATCCGTTTCCTGCCGCGATCGGTTGGCCCGACTCAAGGGCAACGGCCGGCCCGTGTCAACGCCCTTGTGGGCGGGACCCAAAGCCGCCGCGCGGGGCAGCAGCGCGCGGCAAGGGCGGCCGGCACGCGTTTCGGTTGAAGTATCGCGTCACCGGGCGGTCGGCTGCCGGATGGCCGGTCGCCGGTCCAGCCACAGGCCGGTCGGCGGCAGGATGATCCACGGAACGACGTAGTAGACCGACAGATACCAGAATTCGGCGAAGAAACCCGCACCGTAACCAAGATAGACGCCGCAATAGAGAACGTCGTAGAGCAGCAGCGGGACGGTAATGTAGAACGCCAGCCAGCTCGCGACCGCCAGCTTCGCGTGGCGCCTGACCCTCTTCAGTATGCGAAAGACGAGGTACCAGAGCGGGAAGAGAATGGCGAGGTCGAAGATAACCATGAACCCGTCGGAGTACTGCCGATAGTAATCCGGCAGGCCGATGACCCAGAAGACCGCCCACGCCAAAGTCACGATCGCAAGGAGATTGAGATGCCGTCGGGCACTCATTGCCGGCCGACTGGCTGGCGGATGATGGTCTTCAACTTTTCCGGCGCGGTCCGTCTCGGGTCGCCAAGGTAGATCTCGTGATGCCTGCCCGCCCGGCTGAGGCCTTCGCCAGAGATGAACTCGTGAAGCCGGGCAATTGTCGGCGCTTCCCCGGCGTACGGCCCGACATGCAGGAGCTGGGCCGCCCGGCCTTCCTCGAAGGACTTGAAGCGCAATTTTGGCGCGCCGGGCAGGTCCCTCTTCCCGGCGGCCTGCGCCCTGGCGTCCTCAAACAGCGCCGCGGTCACCCACTGCGGCTGCATGATCATCGCGGTCCACTTCCAGATGTCCTTGTTGTCGGGGCTGAAGGCCGCCGGATCGTCGGTCCACCACAGGCCTTCGAGCGGCATCACGCCGTAGTCGACGGCCGCCGGGCCATTCCTGATCATGAACTTGGCCGTGTAGGACACCGCGAACAGCGCCGCAACGGCGTCCCGGTAGTCGTCCGAGGTGTTCGGATCGCCCTTGCCGTCGATCATCAGGAAATTCATCGCCGGCACATCGACGACCGCGACGGTCTTCGCCGTCGCTCCGTAGAGATGCTTGAGCTCCCGTTTGAGATCGACCTTCTTCATTGGCGCGCCTCCGTCGCGTTGCCCGCCGGTGTCATGAGGCACACCGGCGCCCCGGTGGGATCGGTGAGCATGCACACGCGCCCCACGTCCGGGATGTCTTCCGGTCCCGCGATGACCTTCCCGCCGAGTTCCGCGACACGGGCGGCGCAGGCGTCGATATCGCGGACCGCGATATAGGCCGACCAGAACGGCGGCCGCGCGCGCGAAAACTCCGTTGCCGGGTTCATCATGCCGGCGACGTCCCTACCGTCATTCTGGAAGACCGTGTAGGTGCCCGCGGGTCCCGCATCAACCTCCTTGCGCGTCCAGCCGAGCAGCGCCGAGTAGAACGCGCCGCATGCCTGCTGGTCGGTGGTGACGAGCTCGTTCCAGATGAACGTCGAGTCCCGGATCATATCGCCCCCCAGCGCCGAAGGTGACGGCGGGCCTATCGCACACCAGCACCCCTGGCGCATTGATTTGGGTCAGAGGCTTACGCGGTTCGATTGTGCAGCGAGAGGGCGCGACGGTGCCGCGGCGCGCGGGCACTGCCCCCGGGCGCCCGAACATCGCTGCGCCGTTCGGGCAATCCGCGCCGGGGCATTGATTTCCGCCGGCGGATCGCGCATCGTCCCCGACTGCCCATCCCGCAACGCAACGCCAGGAGACCGACCATGACAGAGGACGCCCGATCCGAACTCACCTCTCC
>JAOTVC010000343.1 GCA_029863585.1 Alphaproteobacteria bacterium
CTTTGGCAATGGCCGTGCGCCGGTCGGCGATCTCGGTCAAACCGGTGCCGCCGGGGGCGCCTTGGAGGATCTCGCGACGGATGGCGGCGGCGTCCTCGCCGCGCGGATTGTCGTCGGTGACGATGGCCGCATCGGCGGCTTCGGCGGCGATGCGGCCCATTTCCGGGCGCTTGCCTTTGTCGCGATCGCCGCCGCAGCCGAACACCACGGCCAGCCGGCCCTCGGTATGGGGGCGAAGCGCCGCCAGGGCATTGGCCAGGGCATCGGGGGTATGGGCGTAGTCGACGAACACGGCGGCGCCGTTGGGCCGTCGGCCGATCAATTCCATGCGCCCGGCCGCGCCTTGAAGGTCTGCCGCCCCATCCAATGCCGCCTCGGCATCGCCGCCGGTTGCGATGAACAGGCCGATGGCGCAGGCCGCGTTGGAGATTTGGAATCCGCCGACCAGCGGCAGCAGGACGTCCCGCGTATGGCCCGCGATTTCGAAGGTCACCCGCTGGCCGAGGCCGTCCGGCCGCGATTGGACGACGCGGATGTCGCTGCCTTCCTTGCCGAAGGCAATAATGTGTTGGCCCCGCGCCCGGGCGATCGCAACAAGGGCGGGAAACTGCGGGATATCGGCGTTGAGCACCGCCATGCCGCCGTCCGGCAGGAGGGCGGAGAACAGCCTGGACTTGGCCGCGAAATAGGCATCCTCGGTGCGGTGGTAATCGAGGTGATCGCGGCTCAGATTGGTGAAGGCGGCGGCCTGTAAGCGCACGCCGTCAAGCCGGAACTGTTCGATCCCGTGGGATGACGCCTCCATTGCCAGATGGCTGACGCCGGCATCGGTCAGGAGCGAGAGGATCTGATGCAGCTTGACCGGATCCGGGGTGGTCAACGTGCCCGGCTCGTGGAAACCGGGGCCGGTGACGCCGAGGGTCCCCAGGCTGGCCGCCGCAAGGTTTCCGTGCGCCCAGAGTTGGCGCAGGAAATTGGCCACAGAGGTCTTGCCGTTGGTGCCGGTTACCGCGGCGATGATTTCCGGTTGGGCAGGGTAGAACCGGGCGGCGATCAGCGCCAGCCTTCGGGCGGGCTGATCGTCCTCGACGATGGGGATGCCCGCGAACCCGTCGGGCAGCGCGGTGCCGCGCGGCGCCAGGATCGAGCCCGCGCCGCGGCGCAGCGCCTCCGCGATATACTGACGGCCGTCGTGGTGGCTGCCGGGGAGGGCGGCGAACAGGTATCCGGGCTCGACCTGCCGCGAATCGGCGGTGAGGCCGGTCACCTCTACGTCCTTCAATGCCCCGCTTTGCGCCACCGCACCGTCCTTATCGTCGATCAGGTCAAAAAGACGCAAGATGCCGTCCCCGTTTTCCGCGGGCGGCCGTGGGTATCTTGATCTGAAGGGCGTCTTGGACGTCGTCGGAGTCCTCGTCCATCGGTGCGATGCCCAACAGCGGGCCGGCCCGGCTGATAAAGCGGCTAACCACGGGTGCGGCGGTCCAGCCGCCGGTGGCATAGCCGAAGGTGCGCTTGTTGCCGTGGGGTTCGTCGATCACCGCAAGAACCACGTAACGCGGCGCGGTCATCGGGAAGGCGCCCACGAAGGACGAGACCAGCGCCTTTTGGCGGTAGCCGCGGGTGCCGATCTTTTCCGCGGTCCCCGTCTTGCCGCCGACCAGGTAACCCGGCGCGTGGCCCTGGCGGCCGGTGCCGCCGGTCACCACCAACCGCAGCAGCTTGCGCATATCGCGCGAGGTGCGCGCCTTGAGGACGCGGGTTCCTTCTGGACTCTCGCCGCTGATCGGCTTCAGCACGGTCGCCTGGCGGCGGATGCCGCCATTGACGACCGTGGACACCGCTTCGGCGACCTGCACCGGGCTCACGGCGATGCCGTGGCCGTAAGAAATCGTGAGGGTGTTGATCTCGCGCCAGGGCGAGGGAACCAACGGCGCGCCAACCTCCGGCACTTCGATGCGGGCGGGCCGCAGCAGGCCGAGGCGGCCGAGATATTCTTGCTGGCCCTTGGTGCCGAGCGCCATGGCCATCTTGGCGGTGCCGATGTTGGACGAATACATGAAGATTTCCGGCACGCTGAGCCAGCGGTTCTTGCCGTGGAAATCGGTGATGGTGAAACGCGCGACCTTGATGGGCTTGGAGGCATCGAAGCCGCCGTGCATGCCCACCGTCCCGGCATCCAGCGCCATCGCGGTGGTGAAGATCTTGAAAGTGGACCCCATTTCATAGACGCCGAGTGTCGCGCGGTTGAACCGGGCCTTGTCCGGCGTGCGGTCCGGGGTGTTGGGGTCGAAATCGGGCAGCGACACCATGGCCAGCACCTCGCCGGTGGCGGTGTCCTGCACCACGGCGGTGCCGCCCAGCGC
>JAOTVC010000345.1 GCA_029863585.1 Alphaproteobacteria bacterium
ATTCACCGCAGAGGCGCAGAGAGCGCAGAGAACCCACAAAGATGAACCACGCAGACTCGAAGACACGAAGTGGGGCACCAAAATCAAGTTGGTTGCGCGCCTCGCGCGCGAAAAATCCCTTCGTGTCTTGGTTTCTCGGAGTCTTGCTGGCGAACCTTGGTGGTTTCTCTGTGCGCTCCGCGTCTCTGTGGTGATCTTCCCTTGATCCCCACGGCTCAGGTTTCCTCTTTCTCGATCTTGAAGGGCTCCTCCTCCTCGCCCGGGCGGCGCTTGCGGCGGATGATGATGTCGCCGTCCTCGGTGATCTCGGGCGGCTCGTACATGGGGATCATCTCGATCAGCAGCTCGATGGCGCGCAGCATCCGCTCCATGCCCTCGCGCATCAGCTCCTCGGGGTCTTCCTCGCCGTGCTCGGCGGCCAGGGCCGGGGCGCTCGCCGCGATCGGCGTCAGGCTGAGGGCCAGCACCAGCAGGATGGCGGTCAGGGACTTTCGCATGGTTGGTCGCCTCCTCCGAAAGCGGTCGTATTGCTCCCAAGACTATACGTTCCCTAGGCGCAAAACATGGCCGTATTCGGGCGCCGGGGCCGATCCGCCTTAGCCGGTGTCGCGCGGCGGGCGGCGCAGCAGGCCGATCGCCAGGAAGACCGCCAGCGCCGCGGCGAGGAAGCCCGGCAGGCCGTGCGGGTCCCAGATCTCCATGGCGGCGCCGGCCAGGCTGGGGCCGGCCACGTTGCCGGCCTCGAAGCCGACGATGAAGACCGCGTTGGCGACCGCGAGCTGGGCGCGCGGAAAGCGGTGGCCCAGGTGGGCCAGGCCCAGGGTGTAGAAGGCCAGGGTCACGCCGCCCCAGGCGAAGATCAGCGGCCAGAGCAGCAGCGGCGTCGCCATCGCCGGCGGCAGCAGCAGGCAGAGCCCGATGCCGGCGGCGGCGCTGGCCAGCAGCAGGCGGCGGGCGCCGAAGCGGTCGGCGAGCGCGCCGAGCGGCCACTGCAGGGCCAGGGCGCCCAGGGTGAAGACCGTCAGCAGGGTGACCGAGGCGGCCTCGCCGAGCCCATTGCGCAGGCCGTAGAGCGGCAGCATGGCGTAGGTCGCGACCTCGGTGATGCCGGCGATGACCGCGGCGCCGATCATGAGCGGCGCGACGGCGGCGGCCTGCAGGAACCTGATCTCGGGCACCGCGGGCATGGCCGGGGCGAGGCGGGCGTAGACCGCGAAGGGCAGCGCCGCCACGACCACCGCGCCGGCGGCGGCGAGGAAGGGCGGCCAGCCCGTGCCGCCGACCGCCTGGAGCACCAGGGGGCCGACCGCCAGGCCGCCGAAGAAGGCGATGCCGTAGAGCGCGACCACCCGGCCGCGGCTCTCCGGCGCGGCGACGATGTTGATCCAGGTCTCGCCGACCAGCCAGGGCAGCGCCATGCCGAGGCCCATGAGGAAGCGGAACACGAACCAGGCGGTAAGGTTCGGCAGCAGCGGCATGAGCAGGGCCGCGGCGGTGGCCACGACCAGGCCGCCGAAGAGGCACGGCAGCGCGCCCAGGCGCCCGATGATGCGCGGCAGGAAGGCCGAGAACAGCAGCAGGGCGAGCGGCTGCATGGCGGCGTTCAGGCCGATCACCGTGGGCCGCACGCCCCAGGACTCCAGGGTCAGCGTGACCGCCGGGATCATAACCCCGAAGTGCACGCCGATCGCCGCCGAGCTCATGATCACCGCCGACAGGCTGCGCCGCCGCTCGGCCGCCGAGAAGACCTGCTCCGTCATCCATCCTCTTTGCCACGAACAGGGGCCGGAGGACAGGGGACAGATGACCGAAGACAGAGGACAGAGGACAGAAAGCGGCGGCAAAGGCAGGCGTGCCCTTTTTTCGAGGGAACGAGCCCATACAAAGGGGCCGGGAAGGCTTTTCTGCGCAACACGGCGAAACGAGCCCATGGAGCGAGGGAACAGAGGACAGATGACAAAAAGCGGCCGCCGGCTCGAGCGTGTCCTTTTCCGGCGGAACGAGCCCACACCGTCCGGCGGAACGAGCCCACACCGCGATACCCCCACTCGTCGTCCCGGACAGCGCCATCGGCGCTGATCCGGGACCCATTTGTCCGTGCGCACGGGACGGTGGGTCCCGGGTCGGCGCTTCTGGCGCCGCCCGGGACGACGAGTTGAGAATCGGCGGAACGAGCCCATGGAACCGGCGCGCGGGGACGCCTTCCTTTCCGTCATGCCGGATCGCCGCCGGGGCGGCGTCCGGGGCGACGAGCTGAGATTCGGTGGAACGAGCCCATGCAAAGGGGCGCGGTGTCGCTGCGTGGGGCGTTCGGTCCTGGTCCATGGTGCGCGGGACTCCCAAGGTGGCGGCGGCGGTCCGGG
>JAOTVC010000346.1 GCA_029863585.1 Alphaproteobacteria bacterium
CCGCCATGGTGCTGGAAATCCCGCCGGGCGGATCCACCAATGCCGTGCGCCACATGTTCGAAACCTGGGTCTTCGTCGTCTCCGGTACCGGCAAGACCCTGATCCGACAGGACGGCGTCAAGGACCAGGTGGTGGATTGGCAGACGCGCTCGCTGTTCGGCCCGCCGCTCAACGCCACCTACCAGCATTCCAACACCGGCAGCGAACCGGTCCGCATCCTGATGGTCACCAACGCGCCGCTGACGCTCAACCTCTATCACAACGAACGGTTCGTGTTCGACAACCCGTTCGTCTTCAAGGACCGCTATCAGGGCGAGGAGGATTATTTCGATCCCCATCACGAGGTGCTGGCCCAGCGCTACATCCGCACCAACATGGTCAAGGATGTCCGGGACTTCTACCTGCACGAATGGAAGGAGCGCGGCCCCGGGGCGCGGACGGTATTCCTGTCCATGAGCCATCACACCATCGGCGCCCATGTTTCGGAATTTCCGGTGGGCACCTACAAGAAGGCGCACCGCCACGGCCCCTCCGCCCATGTCATCATTCTGCAGGGCGAGGGATACTCGCTGAACTGGAAGGAAGGCGGAGAAATCGAGAGGGTCGAATGGCGCGAGAACTCGGTCTTTTCACCGCCGGACATGTGGTACCACCAGCACTTCAACACGGGCACCGACACGGCGCGCTACCTCGCCCTCAAGAGCAAGGGCGCGCCGGAGCATCCCTGCCGGATCGGCGCGCCTGGGCCCAACAGCGATCCCGATTTCGCGCGCCTGCACCAGATCGAAAGCGAGGATGAGGACCCCGCGATCTACGACATGTTCGCGGAAGAACTGAAGCGCAAGGGCGTCGAAATTGCCCAGCCCAGGCCCAATTACCGAAAGAAATAAGCAAGGAAACGGGGCGGCCCCACCGCGCCCATCGTGGAGGCTCACTATGATCAGAAGAACCCATGTCGTCCCCGGCGCGGCGCTGCTGGCCGCCGCCTGCCTGGCCGTTCCGGCAGCGGCCGCCGAGCAATTGCCCGCGGCCACCAACAAGATCCTCAAGCAGCTCAAGCTCGAGCCTGGGATCATGGCCGGCATCGATCAAGAACTGAAGGTGCCGGCCGACTGGCGCGCCAAGGCGAAGGCCGAGGAGGCAGTCAAGATCCTCGCCTCCTGGGACCCGGCCCAGTTCAAGGCGCTTTCCGCCCCGTTCAGGGCGCGCTATCCGGAGGTCAAGCTTTCCTATGTCCGGGGCGGGCGCTACGACCGCGGGGTCAAGCCCCTGCTGGCGCTGAAATCGGGCCGCTTCCTGTCCGACGTGATCGTCAGCCCAGGCGGCGATTGGGTGCGCTACAAGCAAATCAACGCGCTGGAAGACCTGCGCGTCCTGCCCAACTACAAGCGGCTCGGTAAGGACATGCGCGAGCCCCAAGGCAACTGGGTCGGCCAGAAGGTGGCGCACCGCTGCATGGCCTACAACACCAAGAAGGTCAAGAAATCGGAGATGCCCAAGACCTGGGACGATCTCGTGACCAATCCGCGTTGGCGCGGCGGCAAGCTGGGTATCCCCAATCGACCCAACCTGTGGCTGTCGATGCTGTGGCTGGCCAAAGGCCCGAAATGGATGGAAGGCTATCTCCAGAAACTGTTCCGTGAGGTCAAGCCCCAGCTGCGCAAGGAAGGTGCCAACGCCATGATCGCGCTGACCGTGGCCGGCGAGTTCGACGCGACAGTGGCGGCGGCGGCCTATCGCCTGAAGCAGTATCAGGACAAGGGCGCGCCGGTGGGGTTCCACTGCCCGACCCCGGTGCCGGTGGCGATTTCGCTGCTGATGGTGCTGAAGAACAACCCGCACAAGTATTCGTCGCTGATCTTCACCAACTGGTTCCTGTCCAAGGAAGGCCAGATCGCCCAGTTCGCCGCCAACAACGCCATTCCGGTTCGTGAAGACCTGGCCAAGAGGCGGGAATTCATGCCCTATCCGGAAGAAGTCATCGGCAAGCCGGTGGCGATCCGCGACGAGGGCGTGCTGCGCACCGAATATCCCAAGCTGGTGGCGCTCTACGACCCGCTGTGGAAGGCCGCGGGCGGTCCGGTGGAGGCCAAGGGGCCGGGCAAGACCTTCAAGGTGAAGCTCACCGGCGTGAAGCGAGGCGGTCGGATCATCTCCTTTAAGCTTAAGGGTAAGGCTGAAAGCGCGCGGATCAGTGCCCGGCGCACCGCTGTCTTCCTCAACGGCAAGAGCGCCAACCGCAAAAAGCTCAAACCCGGCATGGCCTGCGAGGTGACCTACCCCGGCAAGGGGGGCCGCGCGTCCAAGGTGGCCTGCAAACAATAACGATCCTGGACGGGCCGGCGCCCCACCG
>JAOTVC010000008.1 GCA_029863585.1 Alphaproteobacteria bacterium
TGCCAGGCGATCCGCGAAACCCAAGGTGCGGGGATGATGCCCGACGGCACCTCGCGGTTCTCCCTGGGCGGCGAGGCGATCCATCACTACATGGGCACGTCCACGTTTTCGAACTTCACGGTGCTGCCCGAGATCGCCGTCGCCAAGATCCGCGAGGACGCGCCCTTCGACAAGGTCTGCTATGTCGGTTGCGGCGTCACCACCGGGATCGGCGCCGTCCTCAACACCGCCAAGGTCGAGGCCGGCGCCAACTGCGTGGTGTTCGGATTGGGCGGCATCGGCCTCAACGTCATCCAGGGGCTGCGGCTGGCGGGGGCCGCGATGATCGTCGGTGTCGACATGAACCCGGACAAGAAGCAATGGGGCGAACGCTTCGGCATGACCCATTTCGTTAACCCCGACGAGGTCGAGGGCGACCTGGTGCCCTACCTGGTCGACCTCACCAAGGGGGGCGCGGATTACTCATTCGAATGCATCGGCAACGTCGACGTCATGCGCACGGCGCTGGAATGCTGTCACAAGGGCTGGGGCGAATCGGTGATCATCGGCGTCGCCGGCGCCGGGCAGGAAATCGCGACGCGCCCGTTCCAGTTGGTCACCGGCCGGGTGTGGCGCGGCACCGCCTTCGGCGGCGCGCGGGGCCGGACCGACGTGCCGAAGATCGTGGACTGGTACATGGAAGGAAAGATCGAGATCGACCCGATGATCACCCACAGCCTGGCGCTCGACGACATCAACCGGGGCTTCGACCTGATGCATGCCGGCCAATCGATCCGCGCGGTGGTCAATTACTGAGGCAACGAAACCCACCCTGCCAAAACCAACGGGGCCGGACATCCCCGTGCCCCCCACCCGCGTCATGCCCGGGCTTGTCCGGGGCATCTCTTAGGTGTCTTGGGTCTTGCGTACCGCGTCCATGAACCGCCCGGACAAGCCGGGCGATGGCCGGGTGAAGACGGGCCGAATAGGCCGAGGCCGTCGAAGGATTTGCCTGTCAAAGGCAAATGTGCACACCGGGAAAAATGCTTTGCTTAAAGAGGCACTTAATTAAATTACTCTTTAAATAAAGGCGATTCCGAGGTCCCTATCGGCCGGCCGCGCCTTCGCCATAGAGGGCATGGGCGCGGGCTTCGAAGGCGCCGACCATGGAGCGCACCAGCTGGTCGAAGAAGCCCGACATCACCCGGTCCAGCATGCGGGACTTGAATTCGAACTCGACCCTGAAATCGACTTCCGTGCCGCCGCACTCCTTGGGGCGGAAGACCCAGTGGTTGTCCATCCGGCGCATCGGGCCCTTGACGTAATCGACCTCGATCCGGGGCGGCGCGCCGTCGCCGCCTTCATCCAGCGTCACCCTGGACGTGAAGGTCTCGCGGAACGGGCCCTTGCCGACCACCAGGTCGGCCCACAGCACGCCGTCTTCGCGCCGGGTCACCCGGGCGGCCAGGCACCAGGGCAGGAATTCGGGGTAGCGTCCGACGTCACCGATGAGGTCAAACATCTGCTTGGGCGTATAGGGGACGGTGCGGGTTTCCGCGTGGGCGTGCATGGGAACGGGCTTATGCGCCTGCCTGACCGGCGTCCCGGGCGGCGCTGAGGCGCTTGAAATCGTCGCCCGCGAAGAACGAGGAGCGGGTCAGCGGCGATGCCGAAACCAGCAGGAACCCCTTGCCGTAGGCCATCTTTTCCAGCGCCTTGAACTCGTCGGGCGTCACGAAACGCGCCACCGGCGCATGGCGCGGGGTCGGCTGCAGGTACTGGCCGATGGTCAGGAAATCGACATCGGCGGCCCGCAGGTCGTCCATCACCTGATGGACCTCCGCGAGCTCCTCGCCCAACCCCACCATCAGGCCGGACTTGGTGAACATCGCGGGGTGATGGGTCTTGACCGTGTCCAGCAATTTCAATGAATGGAAATAACGCGCGCCGGGCCGGATGGTGGTGTAGAGGCGCGGGACGGTCTCCAGGTTGTGGTTGAAGACGTCGGGCTTGGCGGCGGCGACGGTCAGAATCGCTCCGGGCTTGCGCAGGAAATCGGGGGTCAGGATCTCGATCGTGGTGCCGGGCGCGTGGCTGCGGACGGCTTCGATGCATTTGACGAACTGATCCGCGCCGCCATCGTCGAGATCGTCGCGGTCGACCGAGGTGATCACCACGTGGGACAGGCCCAGCGCCGCCACCGCCGCGGCGAGGTGCTGGGGCTCCAATGGGTCGACCGCATTGGGCTTGCCGGTCTTGACGTTGCAGAAGGCGCAGGCCCGGGTGCAGGTATCGCCCAGGATCATCACCGTGGCGTGGCCCTTGGCCCAGCACTGGCCGATATTGGGGCAGGCCGCCTCCTCGCACACGGTGTTGAGCGAAAGGTCCCGCATCAGCTTGCGGGTCTGGAAATATTCGGGCGAGGTCGGCGCCTTGACGCGGATCCAGTCCGGCTTGGGCAGCCTCCGGCCCCCTTCACCCTTGATGTTTTCGACCTTGGCCATAGCGTCTCGGCCGCGCGGGCGCGGCCGGCCTTTCGGATCAGATATGGATGACGCGGCCGAAGGCGGCGAGCGTCGATTCGTGCATCATCTCGGACAGCGTCGGGTGCGGGAAGACGGTCTGCATCAATTCCGCCTCGGTGGTCTCGAGCGTCCGGGCGATGGCGAAGCCCTGGATCAGTTCGGTCACCTCGGCGCCGATCATGTGGGCGCCCAGCAGGGCGCCGGTGTCTTCGTCGAACACGGTCTTGATCAGACCCTCGGCCTCGCCGAGCGCGATGGCCTTGCCGTTGCCGATGAAGGGGAACTTGCCGACCTTCACCTTGTGCCCCTTCTCCTTCGCCTCAGCCTCGGTCAGGCCGACGGAAGCGACCTGGGGCCGGCAATAGGTGCAGCCCGGAATGTTGCCGGCATCCAGCGGGTGGGCGCCTTCGACGCCGGCGATGTGCTCGACGCAGCAGACCCCCTCGTGGCTCGCCTTGTGCGCGAGCCAGGGCGGACCCGCCACGTCGCCGATGGCATAGACGCCCGCTTCCCCGGTGGCGCCCCATTGGTCGATCTTGATGTGGCCCTTCTCGACCCGGACCCGGGTGCCTTCGAGGCCGAGGTTCTCGACA
Organism: Alphaproteobacteria bacterium; assembly: GCA_029863585.1. Taxonomy (GTDB): domain Bacteria; phylum Pseudomonadota; class Alphaproteobacteria; order SMXQ01; family SMXQ01; genus SMXQ01. The sequence goes on from JAOTVC010000008.1 coordinate 3,098, forward strand.
TTGCCGGTGATGCCGACGGCGAGGATGACCCGGTCGAAGCTCAATTTCTCCGCCTTACCCTCGCCCTTGGCCGGCGCGATCTCCGCCGCCACCTTGCCGCGCGAGACTTTGAGGCTCTTCACCACCGCCCCGGTCTTGAGCGTCATGCCCTGGGCCGTGAACGCCTTGGCGGCGAAGGCGGAGATGTCCGCGTCCTCGACCGGCAGGATGCGGTCCAAGACCTCCACCACCGTGACGTCGGAGCCCAGGTCGGAATAGAAGCTCGCGAATTCGATGCCGATGGCGCCCGATCCCACCACCAGCAGCTTCTTCGGCACGCTTTCCGGCACCATGGCTTCGCGGTAGGTGACGATTGTCTTGCCGTCGGGCTCCAGCCCCGGGAGGGTGCGGGCACGGGCGCCGGTGGCGAGGATCACATTCTTGGCGGTGAGCGCTTCGCCCGGTTTGCCGTCGGCCCCGGTCACGGCGAGCTTGCGCACGCCCCCCGGGCCCATGCCGTCCAACCGGGCCTCGCCGTCGATGACGGTGATCTTGTTCTTCTTCATCAGGCCCGAGACGCCCTTGGACAACTGGCCAGCGACCGCGCGGGAACGCTCGACCACCTTCTTGAGATCGATGCCGTCCAGCTTAGCCTTGAGGCCGAACTCATCGGCCCGGCCGATCAGGTGGGCGAGCTCGGAGGTGCGCAGCAGCGCCTTGGTCGGGATGCAGCCCCAGTTGAGGCAGATGCCGCCCATGTGCTCGCGCTCGACCACGGCGGTCTTGAGGCCCAGCTGGGCCGCGCGGATGGCGGCGACGTAGCCGCCCGGCCCGCCGCCGACGACGATCAGATCGAATTTGGTTTCAGCCACAGATGTCTCCCGCGTGCCGGCGCGCGTTACAGGATCAAACGCACCGGATGCTCGATCAGTTCCTTGAAGGCGGCCAGCCACTGGGCGCCGACGGCGCCGTCCACCGCGCGGTGATCGCAGCTCAGGGTCACGGTCATCAGGGTCGCGGTGGCGATCTCGCCGTCCCGCACGACGACCCGCTCTTCGCCGGCGCCGATGGCGAGGATGCAGGCCTGGGGCGGGTTGATGACGGCGGCGAAATCGCGCACCCCCATCATGCCCATGTTGGAAATGGTGAAGGTGCCGCCCTGGTATTCTTGCGGTTGCAGCTTGCCTTCCCGCGCCCGGGTGGCGAGGTCGCGGACCTCGGCCGAGATGGCGGCGATACCCTTCTTCTCCGCCGAGCGCACGATGGGCGTGATCAGCCCGCCCTCGGTGGAGACCGCGACCGAAATATCGGCGGCGGAATACAGCTTCGTGCCGTCCTCCGCCCACGACGCGTTGGCGGCGGGCACCCGGCCCAGCGCCAGGGCCGCGGCCCGGATGATGAAGTCGTTGACCGAGACGTTGAGCGCCTCGTCGGTCTCGTTGATCTCCTTGCGCAGGCCGAGCAACGCGTCGATGTCGCAATCTACGCTGGCATAGAAATGCGGCACGGTCTGCTTGGATTCGGTCAGCCGCCTGGCGATCACCCGGCGCATGGAGCTGTGCGGTTCGATGCGCGCCGCCGCCTCCGGGAAGCTCTGGCCTAGCCCTGCGAAGATGCCGCCGCTGGCGGCGGCACCGCCGGTGGCGATGGCGGCCGCGACATCCGCCTTCACGATGCGCCCGCGGGGACCAGACCCCTGGACGCGGGCGAGATCGATGCCTTCCGCCTTGGCCATGCGGCGGGCCAGCGGCGAAGCGACGGTCCGCCCCCCGGGCGCCCGGGCCGCCGCGGGTTTGGGCGCCGGCTTCGGCGCGGGCCGGGCCGCCGGCTTGGGCGCCTCGGCCGTGGCCGGGGCTTGCGCCTGGGCGGGCGCCGCCGGGGCCTTCGCTTCCGCCTTTTCCTCCGGTTGGGCTTCGGCCTTGGGCGCGGACTTGGCTTCGGCCTCGGCCGCCTTCACGGCCGCCTCGAGGGCGGCGGCGTCCTCACCGTCCTCGACGATCACGGCGATGGGCGCGTTGACGGCGATGGTGTCGTCCCCGGCATCGGCCAGGATCTTGCCGAGCGTCCCTTCGTCGGTTGCCTCGACCTCCATGGTCGCCTTGTCGGTCTCGATCTCGGCCAAGAGGTCGCCGGATTTCACCGCGTCCCCTTCCTTCTTCAGCCACTGCGCGATCTTGCCCTCGGTCATGGTGGGCGACAGCGCCGGCATTCTTACGGTGACGGGCATGAGCCTCTCCCCTAATCCCGGTAGGTGACGGCGCGGACGCCGGCCACCACTTCCTCGACCTTGGGCAGGGCCAGGGTTTCGAGATTGGCGGCGTAAGGCAGCGGCACATCGGCGGCGCAAACCCGGTAGACCGGCGCATCGAGGTCGTCGAACGAGGTTTCCATGATCGACGCGGCGATTTCGGCATTGATGCCGGCATAGGGCCAGCCTTCCTCCACCGCGACGACGCGGTTGGTCTTGGCGACGGAAGCGGCGATGGTCTCGCGGTCGAGCGGGCGCAGGGTGCGCAGATCGACCACCTCCGCATCGATGCCCTCTTCCGCCAGTTGCTGCGCGGCTTCAAGGGCGAGGCCGACCATTCGCGAAAACGCGGTGATGGTGACGTCGCTGCCCTCGCGGACCACCCGGGCCTTGCCCAGCGGCACGACAAAATCCGGGTCCACCGGAACATCTCCGCTCATGCCGTAGAGGATTTCGTGTTCGAGAAAGATGATCGGATTGGGATCGCGGATCGCCGCCTTGAGCAACCCCTTGGCGTCGTCCGCCGCATAGGGCGAGACCACCTTGAAGCCGGGAATATGGGCATACCAGCTGGCGTAGCACTGGGAATGCTGGGCCGCCACCCGGGCGGCGGCGCCGTTGGGGCCGCGGAACACCATGTGGCATTCCATCTGGCCGCCCGACATGTAGCGCGTCTTGGCCGCCGAGTTGATCAGCTGGTCCATGGCCTGCATGGAGAAGTTGAAGGTCATGAATTCGACGATGGGCTTGAGGCCGCCGAAGGCAGCGCCCACGCCAAGCCCGGTGAAGCCCTGTTCGGTGATCGGCGTATCCACCACCCGGCGGGCGCCGAACTCTTCCAGCAAGCCCTGGCTGACCTTGTAGGCGCCTTGATATTCGGCGACCTCCTCGCCCATCAGGAAGACGTCCTCGTCGCGGCGCATTTCCTCGGCCATGGCATCGCGCAGCGCCTCGCGGACGGTGATGTTGGTGGTGTTCTCATAGAAGGCGGGATCGACGTCGCCGGGCACCGGCGCCTTGGGCGGAGTCGGCCGGGGCGCCGCGGCCGCCGGGGCCGGGGCTTCGGCTGCGGGCGCCGTCTGCGCGCCTTCGGACTTCTTCGCTTCGGCTTTGGGCGCCTCCTTGGCCGCGGCCTCGGCGGCGGCGGCATCCTCGCCTTCCTCGAGAAGCACCGCGATCGGCGCGTTGACGGCGACGTTGTCGGTCCCCTCCGCGACCAGGATCTTGCCCAGGGTCCCTTCGTCGGTCGCCTCGACCTCCATGGTCGCCTTGTCGGTCTCGATCTCGGCCAAGAGGTCGCCGGAACGCACCGCATCGCCTTCCTTCTTGAGCCATTTGGCGATCTTGCCCTCGGTCATGGTGGGCGACAGCGCCGGCATCAGCACATTCACGGTCATCGTTCAGGCCTCCGCCAGGACGTCGGTATAGAGCTCGGAGGGATCGGGCTCGGGATCGTTGATGGCGAAATCCGCCGCCTCGGTGACCCGCCCCTTGACCCGGTCGTCGATCTTCTTGAGATCGTCGGCACTCGCCAGCTTGTGCTCGAACAGGAGATCGGACAGGTGGTCGATGGGATCGCGCTCCTCGCGCACCTTCTGCACCTCGTCCCGGGTGCGGTAGCGGGCGGGATCGGACATCGAATGGCCGCGGTAGCGATAGGTTTCCATCTGCAGGATCTGCGGCCCCTTGCCCGAGCGTGCATGAGCCACGGCGGCGGCGCCCGCCTCCTTGACCGCCAGCACGTCCATGCCGTCGACCTTGTGGCCCGGTATGCCGAAGGGTTCGCCGCGGCGGTAGAAATCGGGGCTGGCCGATGCGCGGCTGACCGAGGTGCCCATGCCGTACTGGTTGTTCTCGATGATGAAGATGATCGGCAGCTTCCACAGCGCCGCCATGTTGAAGCTTTCGAACACCTGGCCCTGGTTGGCCGCGCCGTCGCCGTAGTAGGTCAACGCGACGCCGTTGTCGCCGCGGTAGCGGTGGGCGAAGGCCAGGCCGTTACCGATCGGCACCCCGGCGCCGACGATGCCGTGGCCGCCGTAGAAGTTCTTCTCCTTGGAGAACATGTGCATGGAACCGCCCTTGCCCCGGGAATAGCCGCCCCGGCGCCCGGTGAGCTCGGCCATGACGCCCTTGGGGTCCATGCCGCAGGCCAGCATATGGCCGTGATCCCGGTAGGAGGTGACGACCGAGTCCTGGGGTTCCAGGTTGGCCTCCATGCCGACGACGACCGCTTCCTGGCCAATATAGAGATGGCAGAAGCCGGCAATCTCGCCCTGGCCGTAGAGCTGGCCCGCCTTTTCCTCGAAGCGGCGGATCAGCAGCATCTCCTCGTAATAATGGAGCAGCTCCTGTTTCGACTCCTTGGGCTTTTGCGCCCGGGCCTTGGTCTTCACCTTGGCGGTCCGCGCCGTCCGCGGCGCGCCCTTGGCGGCCTTCGACCGCTTGGGAGGGGTTTTGGATTTCGTGGTTTTCGCTGCCGCTTGTGCCATGTTTCAGTTCCCGTCTCCACCCTTGGGGCGTGCCCTGTCGATCCCGGTGAGATATTTCTTGGCGCCCGGCCGGAGGCCCCGGGAGCACCCCGCGGCCTGCCGGCGAACTTGGTTAAAGCACCGGAAGGCGAAACATACACTTCTTTTTGTTACCAGGAAACGAACAAAAACTCATGAGAATTCAAAGGGATAAAAAGAATCAACTGTATTTCAGTTAATTCGGTAATTTAACGCTGCTCCTTGCCCCTCATCGGTAACATTCGAAACCATTCCCCCCGCTAAACCGACATTTTGCCTCTCGTCCCTTTCTCGCCCGGGCGGGATCCAGGCCAAGGCCGCATCATCGGCGATGGCCGCGCGAAAACCGGGCCGTGGCGCATCGTCCAGGCCCCGACGGCTTTTTGGAAATTCAGCGGTTCAGCGTATCGCCGATGAGATCGTCGAGGGCGCCACGGTCCAGGCCCCGGATGGGCGACGGCGGCATGGGCTCGACCTCGAATTTCGGCTCGGGTGCAGCCGCCGGGACGAGGCCGGCGGGACGCAAGATCACCACGTCATCGGGATGGGTCATGCCGAGGACGAGGCGCGCGCGCTCTTCCACAAGGTCGCGGTCCAGCGCATCGGGCCGCAATAGGCCGACGCGGTGGGCGAAGGCTTGGCGTTTCTCCAGGGTGGCATCGTAGCGCGCCTGGGCGGTTTCGACCTGCTGGCTGAGTTGCCACCACGCGATCAAGCCGCGATCGCCCTGGACGGCGTGATATGCGAAATAGGCAAACAGGGTGATTCCCAAAACGGGACCGACGATGTGACGCGCGCGGCGCCGGATTTCGCCGACGAGATTCATGGCCGGAGAGAATCACAGCGGATACGGCCCCGTCAACAAAAAACGCAATTGAATCTGGAATCTAGGCGCCACCCTTGCCTAGGCGAACCAACACATGTCAGCAAATGGGCAGAAAGTTTCGACCCGCTTTTGCCCCCGGCGGGCCGCCGCGGTCAGGTGTTGGGAAGGGCACCCAGACCGGCGTAGCGGCCCATGGGCTCGAGCTCTTCCTCGATCCGGATCAGCTGGTTGTACTTGGCTAGCCGGTCCGAGCGGGCCAGCGATCCGGTCTTGATCTGTCCGCAATTGGTCGCCACCGCGAGGTCGGCGATGGTCGCGTCCTCGGTCTCTCCGGAGCGGTGCGACATCACCGCCCGGTAGCCTGCTTTATGGGCGATTTCAACGGCCTCCAGGGTTTCACTAAGAGTTCCGATCTGGTTCACCTTGACCAGGATGGCGTTGGCCACGCCGAGGTTGATGCCGTGACGGAGGCGTTCGGGGTTGGTCACGAACAGATCGTCGCCCACCAGTTGGACCTTGTCGCCGATTTCCCGGGTCAGCGCCGCCCAACCGTCCCAATCGTCTTCGGCCATGCCGTCCTCGATCGAGCGGATGGGGAAGCGCGCCGCCAGGTCGGCGAGGTAATCCACCATGCCGGTGGAATTAAGGTCCTTGCCCTCGCCCGCCAGCCTGTAGGTGCCGTCGGCATAAAATTCCGTGGACGCCGCGTCCAGCGCCAGCACCACGTCGCCGCCGGCTTCGTGTCCGGCGGCGTCGATCGCCTCCATGATGAAGGTGAGCGCCTCATCGGCGCTGGCCAGGCCCGGCGCGAAGCCCCCTTCGTCGCCGACGCCGGTGGCATGTCCCGCCGCCTTGAGCCGGGCAGCCAGCCCGTGAAAAATCTCCGCCCCCCAGCGGATGGCGTCGGCCATGGTCGGCGCGCCCACCGGCATGATCATGAACTCCTGGATATCGATCGGGTTGTCGGCATGGGCCCCGCCGTTGAGGATGTTCATCATCGGCACCGGCAGCAACCGGGCGTGGACGCCCCCGACATAGGCGTAAAGCGGCAGGCCCGCCTCCTCGGCCGCGGCCTTGGCGGCGGCGAGGCTGACCCCGAGAATGGCGTTGGCGCCGAGCCGGTTCTTGTTGTCGGTGCCGTCGAGATCGATCATCGCCTGATCGAGGGCGAGCTGGTCCTCCACGTCCATGCCGGCCAGCGCGTCGAAGATTTCGCCGTTGACCGCCTCCACCGCGCGCTGCACGCCCTTGCCGCCATAGCGTTCGGGATCGCCGTCGCGCAGTTCCACCGCCTCATGGGCCCCGGTCGACGCGCCCGACGGAACCGCCGCCCGGCCCATCACGCCGGATTCCAATATGACATCGACTTCCACTGTCGGGTTGCCGCGGGAATCGAGAATCTCGCGGCCGTAGATATCGGCGATTTCGGTCATGGGTCACTCATGCCTTCTTCAAATACAAACGAGGGGATCAAGGTACGGAGACGGGATGGGCCTTGGCGAGCGCATCGATCGACATCAGCGTCTCGACGATGGCCGGCAACTCCTTGAGGTAGATCATGTTGGGGCCGTCCGATGGCGCCTTATCGGGGTCCTCATGGGTCTCCATGAAGACGCCGGCGATGCCGATCGCGGCGGCGGCGCGCGCCAGGACGGGCGCGAAGCGCCGGTCCCCGCCCGACGCCGTGCCCTGGCCTCCCGGCTGCTGCACCGAATGGGTGGCATCGAAGGTCACGGGATAACCGGTGCGCGCCATGATCGGCAGCGCCCGCATGTCGGAGACCAGCGTGTTGTAACCGAAACTGACGCCGCGCTCGCACAGCAGGATGTTGTCGTTGCCGGCGGCGCTGATCTTGGCCGCGACGTTGGCCATGTCGCCGGGCGCCAGGAACTGGCCCTTCTTGACATGGATTGCCCGGCCGGTCTTCGCCGCGGTCACCACCAGGTCGGTCTGGCGGCACAGGAAGGCGGGGATCTGCAGCACGTCGACGGCTTCGGCCACCGGCGCGCATTGATCGATTTCATGGATATCGGTCAGCACCGGACAGCCGAAGCGTTCGCGCACCTCGGCCAGGATGCCGATGCCCTCGGCCATGCCGATGCCCCGCGCGCTGTTGATCGAGGTGCGGTTGGCCTTATCGAACGAGGACTTGTAGATCAGCCCGATACCCAGCCTGGACGCCATCTCGGTCAGCGCGCCGGCCATCTCCATAGCGTGATTTTCGCTCTCGATCTGACAGGGACCGGCGATCAGCACCAGCGGCAGATCGTTGCCGAAGGTGACGTTGCCCACCGCGACGTGGCGCGAAACCGTCCCCGCCCCGGACATGGATCAGACCAGCCTCGACTGGTGGACCGCCGCGCCGACAAAGGACGAGAACAGCGGGTGGGGCTGGAAGGGTTTGGACTTCAGCTCGGGATGGAACTGCACGCCGATGAACCACGGGTGCCCCGCAAGCTCGACGATCTCCGGCAGGCGCCCGTCGGGGGACAGTCCGGCGACCCGGAGGCCGGCCTGTTCCAACTGGGCCCGGTAATTGATGTTCACCTCATAACGGTGGCGGTGACGCTCGAACACCTTTTGGGCCCCGTAGATCTCGGCCACCTTGCTGCCCGGCACGATGTCGCATTCATAGGAGCCGAGCCGCATAGTGCCGCCGAGATTGTCTTCCGCCGAGCGCCGCTCGAGATCCTCGCCGCGCAGCCATTCGGTCAGCAGACCGACCACCGGCTCCTTGGCCGGGCCGAATTCGGTGGACCCCGCGCCGGCGATGCCCGCCATGTTGCGTGCCACTTCGATCACCGCCATCTGCATGCCGAAGCAGATTCCGAAATAGGGCACCTTGTGTTCCCGGGCGAAGCGCGCGGCCTCCACCTTGCCTTCCGCGCCACGCTCGCCGAAGCCGCCCGGCACCAGGATGCCGTTGACCTCCTCCAGCTTCTCCAGCGCGCCGTCCTGTTCGAAGATTTCCGATTCGATCCAGTCGAGCTCGACCTTCACGTTGTTGGCGATGCCGCCATGGGTCAGCGCCTCCGACAGCGACTTGTAGGCGTCCAGCAGATTGGTGTATTTGCCGACCACGGCGATGCGCACTTCGCCTTCCGGCTTGCGGATGCGCTCGAGGATGTCGTACCAGCGCGCGAGGTCCGGCTCCGGCGCATTCTCGATCCCGAAATGCCGCAGCACCACCTGATCGAACCCTTGCTGGTGATAGCTGATCGGCACCTGGTAGATGGTGTCGACATCCAGCCCCTCGATCACCGCGTCGCCCTGGACATTGCAGAACTGGGCGATCTTGCGCCGTTCCTCGGGCGGCAAGGGGCGGTCGGACCGGCACAGCAGCGCATCGGGCTGTATGCCGAGGGACAGAAGCTCCTTGACCGAATGCTGGGTCGGCTTGGTCTTGAGCTCGCCCGCGGTCGGGATATAGGGCAACAGGGTGAGATGGATATACATGGCGCGGTCGCGCCCGACCTCATTGCCGAACTGGCGGATGCCTTCCAGGAAGGGCAGGCCCTCGATATCGCCCACCGTGCCGCCGATCTCGCACAGCACGAAATCGGTATCGTCGCAATCGGCGGCAATGAATTCCTTGATGGCGTCGGTGACATGGGGGATCACCTGCACCGTCGCCCCGAGATAGTCGCCGTGGCGTTCCCGGGCGATGACCGTCGAATAGATGCGCCCGGTCGTGACGTTGTCCGCCTGGCGCGCCGCCACGCCGGTGAAGCGCTCGTAATGGCCGAGGTCGAGATCGGTTTCCGCCCCGTCGTCTGTGACGAAGACCTCGCCGTGCTGGGTCGGCGACATGGTCCCGGGATCGACGTTGATATAGGGGTCGAGCTTCCTGAGCCGGACCTTGTAGCCCCGGGCCTGAAGCAGTGCGCCGAGCGATGCGGAGGCAAGGCCCTTGCCGAGTGAGGACACGACGCCGCCGGTGATAAAGATGAACCGCGTCATGGGTGATTAGGATACATCATTAGACACTCCCTACCGATTCAAAACTTCGTCTCGGGCATGAAAAAAGGGCGGTTCACCTGTCACCGCCCCCGGCCATCGAAGGGACACCGCCCCCCTGCCCTACCTTACCGGCCAAGCGGCGCCCCCGGTTCCTTCGGTGCCGCCGGCGCCGCGGGCGCCGTGGGCACGGTCGAAATGCCCTGGTCCAGCACCGAGGTCGGCTTGCGCGACTGGGCCGCCATGATTGCCAGGATAAGGGACGTCGCCATGAAGGCGGCGGCCAGGATGGTCGTCGCACGGGTCAACAGGTTGGCCTGGCCGCGGCCGGTCATGAACCCGCCACCGCCGCCACCGCCGATGCCCAGCGCGCCGCCTTCCGAGCGCTGCATCAGCACCGAAATGACCAAGGCCAGGGCCAAGAAAAGATGAATGGTGAGAATGATTGTCGTCATGGCGGTCCCGCGGTTTGCAGGAACATAAGACCATCGTGGGCGATTTTAAAGGGGCAAATTTCCTCCGGGTGTCGCCGCCCGGACCGGGGGACCGGCCTCAGGACGGGGCCTGACGGGCGATCTCAAGGAAAGACGCGGCTTCCAGGCTGGCGCCGCCCACCAGGGCTCCGTTGACGTTGGCGACCGCCAACAGTTCCCCGGCATTCTTGGGATTGACGGATCCGCCATACAGCAACCGGGCCTCTTCGGAGCGGGCAATCCCGCCCTTGATCCGTTCACGGATATGGGCATGGGCCTCGGCGACCTCATCCGCCGTCGGCGTCCGGCCGGTGCCGATCGCCCAGACCGGCTCATAGGCGATGACGGTGTTGGCCGCGTTGGCCCCGTCGGGGATCGAGCCGGCGATCTGGCCGGACAGCACGGCAAGGGTTTCGCCCGCGTCGCGCTGGGCCTCGGTCTCGCCGATGCAGATGATCGCGATCAGCCCGGCACCGTGGGCGGCAGCGGCCTTGGCGCGGACCAGGGCATCGCTTTCCGCGTGATCGGCGCGGCGTTCGGAATGGCCGACGATGACGAAGCTGGCCCCGGCCTCGGCCAGCATGGCGGCGGCGAGGTCGCCGGTATGGGCGCCGGATGCGGCCTCATGGCAATCCTGGCCCCCGACCGCGACCGGCGACCCGGCCAGCGCGTCGGCCACCGCCGCCAGGATCACCGCCGGCGGGCAGACCAGAAGGTCGCAATGCGACGCAGCTTCCGCCGCGCCCGCGCCGACCGCTTCGGCCAGCGCGCGCCCCTCGGCGCCGCCGGCATTCATCTTCCAGTTCCCCGCGATCAGTGGCCGGATCATTTGCTTGCGCTCCCTCGCTCGTGTGCTGCGCCTTTTCGGCCCTTGGCCGACCGGCTGATTAGTTACCACGGCCGATGCCGGGGGCCAAGATTTCGCCGTTTTTCCCTGCCAATAGTGTGTTGCAGGCCCGAAAGCCCCCACCTATGATGCCGCGGCACGGCGGACAGCCAGCGTGGATCGCGGGGCTGCCTTTCCTTTTCAACGACTTAGCGGATCTTATGGACGATGCTTCAGGTTCTTCGTGAAAAGGCCAGTTCCTGGGTCATCAAGATATTGCTCGGACTCCTGATCGTTGCCTTCGCGATTTGGGGAATCAACGACGTGTTCCTGGGCGACCGGGATCCTGCCGTGGCCCAGGTCGGCAGCGTAAAGATCCTCCGGTCGGAGTTCGATGACTCCTACCGCCAGGAACTCGACCGCCTGCGCCAGTCGATCGGCACCATCGACAGCGAAACGGCGCGGCGCATGGGCATCGACCGCCAGGTCTTGAGCCGGTTGGTGAACAGCGCGGCGATCAGAATGGCGGCGCGGGACCTCGGCGTGGTGATTTCCGATCCGATGATCAACAAGTTCATCCGATCCGATCCGCGCTTCCAAGATTCGAAAGGCGCCTTCGACCGCCGGCGGTTCCAGCAGGCCCTGACCGTCGGGAATATCGCCGAGGCCTATTACGTCGCCAACCTCAAGCAGGCGATGTCCACCGACTTCCTGACCCAGACGGTGTCCGACGACATCCCGGTCCCCAAAGTGCTGGCCGACCCGATGGTTCGCTTCCGGTCCGAAGAGCGGGTCGCCAAGACGGTGCTGGTGCCGCCGGAGCCGCTCGGCCAGGCGCCGGAACCCAAGAACGAGGACGTCGCCGCCTATTACAAGGCCAATACCCAGCGCTTCACGGCGCCCGAATACCGGGAGGTGACCTTCATCCATCTCGACCCCAATGCGATGGCCAAGGACATCCAAATCAGCGACGAAGACATCAAGGCGGGTTACGAGGAACGCAAGGCCGAATTCATCGTGCCCGATCGGCGCAAGGTCCAGCAGGTGGTCTTCCCGCCCGAGGCCGAAGCCGCGGCCAATGCCGCGTCGGCGGCGATCAAGGCGGGCAAGACCCTGGCCGAGGCGGCCAAGGAGCACGGCAAGAACCTCAGGGTGGTCAACCTCGACTGGGTGGAGAAACGCGACCTTCTCAGCGATATCGCCGCCGCGGTTTTCGCCGTCAAGAAGGGCAAGGTCAGCGAACCGCTCAAGAGCTCGCTGGGCTGGCACCTGGTGCAAATCGAAGACCTGCAACAGGGCCGGACCATCCCGCTCAAGGAGGCCCGCGGGACGATCCGCGAGGCCATCGCCCACACCCGGGCCCAGAACGATATCAGCGAACTGACGAGCCCGCTCGAGGATGCGCTGGCCGGCGGCGCCGATCTCAACGAAGCTGCGGCGAAGATCAACGTCAAGGCCCAGCGCATTGCCGCCCTCGATCGCCAGGGCCGGGGCCGCGACGGAAAGAAGGTCACCATCCTGCCGGCGGGCGGCAATTTCGTGCGCGCGGCGTTCGAGAACGAGGAAGGTCAAACAAGCCCCCTGACCGACACGCGCAACGGTGGCTACTTCGTGTTGACGGTCAACAAGGTGACGCCGCCCGCGCCCCGCCCGCTCGACGAGGTGCGCAGCGTGGCAGTGATGTCTTGGAAGGCGGAGCAGCAGTCGCAAAAGGCCGGGAAGCGCGCCAAGTCGATCCTCGAGCGCGTCAAGAAGGGCGCGCCGATCGAAACGGTGGCCAAGGAGGAGAAGCTTGAGGTCACCACCTCCAAGCCGTTCACCCGCCTGACCCATGAGGCGCAAAGCGGGGTCCCGGCGGCGCTCACGGAACAGATGTTCGGCTTCAAGCCGGGCGAAGCGGGGATGGCGGAATCGCCCAAGGGTTTCGTCGTCGGCGTCCTGGTTTCGGCCAATGCGGCGGGCGGCAAGGACAAGGCCGATATCGAAAAGGTCACCAAGGATGAAATCAGCGGCGGCATCGCCGGCGACCTGACCGCGCAATTGATCGAGGCCTTGCGCAAGCGCTACACCGTCAAGACCTATCCCCGCCTCCTCCAGCCGAGGCTCTAGCCGCGACGTGCCGCCCCGCGCCGCGCCCAATCGTTAGCGTTCAAGAGTATGGACTGCCAGCCGTCGCTCGAAGCCTTCACCGAAACCCATCAGGCGGGCCGCCCTCAGCTCGTATGGACGCGCCTGGTCGCCGACCTGGAGACCCCGGTCTCGGCCTTTCTCAAGCTGGCCCATGGCGCGCCCATGAGCTTCCTGTTCGAATCGGTGGAAGGCGGCGACGTGAGGGGGCGCTATTCCTTCATCGGCCTGAAGCCCGACCTGATCTGGCGCTGCCGCGGCAACGCGGCCGAGATCAACCGCGATGCGATCACGGCACCGCAAGCTTTTACCCCGTGCACCGATGACAGCCTCGCCTCCCTGCGCGGCCTTCTGGCCGAATGCGCCTTGGAGACTCCGGCCGAACTACCGCCGATGGCGGCCGGACTTTTCGGCTATATGGGCTATGACACGGTGCGCCTGATCGAGCGGCTGCCCGACGACAACCCCGACACCCTGGGCGTACCCGACGGCATTTTCCTGCGCCCCACGGTGATCGCCATCTTCGACAATATCGAAGACGTCGTCACCCTGATCACCCCGGTATGGCCGGGCAAGGAGGCCACCGCCTCCGACGCCTTCGACGCCGCCAAGGCCCGGCTCAGGGAGATGGTCGAGGCCTTCGCGGAACCGCTGGACCACACATTGGTGGAAGCGCCCCCGGGGGCATCGAAACCGCCGGTCGCGGTGTCCAACACCACGCGCGAGGCCTATCACGACATGGTCAAGCGCGCGAAGGAGTACATCCTGGCGGGCGATGTCTTTCAGGTGGTGCCCTCCCAGCGTTTTTCGGTGCCGTTTTCCCTGCCGCCCTTCGCGCTTTACCGCTCGCTGCGGCGCCTCAACCCCTCGCCCTTTCTGTTCTTCCTCGATTTCGGCGATTTCGCGGTGGTGGGCTCCAGCCCGGAGATCCTGGTACGCCTGCGCGACGGCACGGTGACCATCCGCCCCATCGCCGGGACCCGGCCGCGCGGCCGCGACAGCGCCGAGGACAAGGCGCTGGAGGAAGACCTGCTGGCCGATCCCAAGGAGATCGCCGAACACCTGATGTTGCTCGACCTCGGGCGCAACGACACCGGCCGGGTATCGAAAATCGGCACCGTCCGGGTGACCGAGCAGATGGTGATCGAGCGCTATTCCCACGTCATGCACATCGTTTCCAACGTGGAAGGCAAGATCGCCAAGGATCTCACGGCGCTGGACGCGCTCGGCGCCGGCTTCCCGGCGGGCACGGTTTCCGGCGCGCCCAAGGTGCGGGCGATGGAGATCATCGACGAACTGGAATGCGCCCGGCGCGGCATCTACGGCGGATCGGTGGGCTATTTCGCGGCCAACGGCTCCATGGACCATTGCATCGCGCTGCGCACGGCGGTGGTCAAGGACGGCACCATCTATGTCCAGGCCGGCGGCGGCGTGGTCGCCGATTCGGACCCGGAGGCGGAATACCAGGAAAGCTGCAACAAGGCCCGGGCCCTGATCCGCGCCGCGGAGGAAGCCGTCGCCTTCGCCGCCCAATCGTCCTGACCGAAGGGCGCAGGGCGGCGCATTTGTCATTCTTTTGCCCCGTGCCCTCGATTGCCGCGGGCCGGACGAAGGTTCATAATCGGCTCACCCCGCCCCTGACCATGGAGGTTTTCCCGATGCGCCGCGCCGTTCTGTTCGCCGTCATGACGCTTCTAATCCTGGCCCACCCGGCACAACGCGGCGCGGCCCAAGTGCTGGACATCATCACCGCACCCAAGACCCTGATCGATCGCGCCATCGAGGCACGCTCGGCCAAGGACATCCTCACCGACAACCGGATCGTCGGCGACATCAACCGCATCATGGTCGAGCTCGGCACCATCAAGGCCTCGACCGAGATCTACGAACAGCACCTCCTGATCACCGGCATCTTCAACGACAAGGCGTCCTACGACAAATTCTTGGCCGGGGTGAAGAACGTCAAGGGTGTCAAGAAACTCTATTGGCACGTCACCCACATGAGCAAGGAAGAGGAAGAACGCGGCGAGAAGGACAAGACCCTGCTCAAATGGACCGATGCGCTGGCCCTCGACGTCAAGGTCGGCTTCAACCTGACCAAGACCCGGGGCATCGCCGACGTCAACTTCAAGGTGGCGGTGGATTCCTACGCCAACGTCTATATCCTGGGCCGCGCCCGCTCCCAGCCGGAGATGGAAAAGGTCATCAGGGTCGCCCGCAATACCAGCGGCGTGAAGAAGCTGTTCAACTACGCCATCGTCCGGCCCTGAGCCTCGCGCCGCGAGGCCACCCGACCCAAGCCTCCGGCCCGAAACGGCTCTCCTTCCCGCCGCGCGGGATCGGGGGGCAATTGGCGGGCCGTCTTTCTTAGGTGCGGGCGACCTGCTATAAGGCCCCCGAGGCGGAGCGCGCCAAAACTTATGATATTGCATGAGACACGAACTCTAACGTATTGCGATGTATATCCTTATCGATAATTACGACAGCTTCACCTACAACCTGCTGCACTTCATGGGCGAGGAAGGGGCGGAGATGGTCGTACGCCGCAACGACGCCGTCGGCATCGACGAGGCGCTGGCGCTCGGCGATCAGGGGATCATCATATCGCCGGGGCCGTGCGATCCCGACCGGGCGGGCATCTGCCTGGACCTGATCCGGGCCGCCGCCGGCAAGCGGCCGATCCTCGGTGTCTGCCTCGGCCATCAGAGCATCGGCCAGGCCTTCGGTGCCCACGTCACCCGCGCTCCCACGCCCATGCACGGCAAGATCAGCGCCATCCATCACGATCGCTCCGGCGTGTTCGAGGGCCTGCCCTCGCCCTTCAACGCCACCCGCTATCATTCCCTGATCGTCGACCGCGAGGGCCTGCCCGATTGCCTGATCGTGACGGCGGAAACCGAAGACAAGCTGATCATGGGGCTGAGGCACAAGGAGCTGCCGATCTTCGGCATCCAGTTCCATCCCGAAAGCATCGCATCGGAGCACGGCCACGCGCTGCTGAAGAACTTCCTTACCATCGCCGCCAGAGAGGGCATCGCCGCATGAACGGAGAACCCAGGGACTTCAAGAGCCTGATTGCCCAGGTCGCGGACGGCGCCGCCTTGAGCCGCGGTCAGGCCGAGGAAGCGTTCGAGATCATCATGTCGGGCGAGGCGACGCCGTCGCAGATGGGCGCCTTCCTGATGGCGCTTCGGGTCCGCGGCGAAACCATCGACGAGATCACCGGCGCCGCCACCGTCATGCGGGCCAAGGCGCTTTCGGTCAAGGCGCCGGAAGGCGCCATCGACACCTGCGGCACCGGCGGCGATGCGTCGGGCACCTACAACATCTCGACCGGGGCCGCCCTGGTGGCCGCGGCGGCCGGGGTGCCGGTCGCCAAGCACGGCAACCGGGCGCTTTCGTCGCGGTCGGGATCGGCCGACGTGCTGGTCGCGCTCGGAGTCAATATCGAGGCCGAGATGTCCCAGGTGGAAAAGGCGCTGGTGGACGCCAATATCGGCTTCCTGATGGCCCCGCGCCACCATTCGGCGATGCGCCATGTCGGCCCCACGCGGGTCGAGCTCGGCACCCGCACCATCTTCAATCTCTTAGGCCCCCTTTCCAACCCGGCCGGCACCAAGCGCCAGCTGATCGGCGTGTTCCACCATCAATGGACCGCGCCGCTGGCCGAGGTCCTGGGCCAGCTCGGGACCGAGCGGGCCTGGGTGGTCCACGGCTCCGACGGGCTCGACGAGATCACCACCACCGGCGCCACCTATGTCTCCGAACTGAAGGACGGCAGGGTCTCCTCCTTCGAGGTCAGCCCCGAGGAGGCCGGCATTTCCCGCGCCGACCCGGCCGATCTCAAGGGCGGCGACGCGGAGACCAACGCCAAAGCCATCACCGCGATGCTGGGCGGCGAACCGGGGGCCTACCGCGATATCGTCGTGCTCAACGCCGCCGCGGCGTTGGTCGTCGCAGGCAAGGCGGGCGGCCTCAAGGAGGGGGCGTCGCTGGCGGCGAAGGCCATCGATTCCGGGCGCGCCAAGAAGACGCTGGCCCAATTGGTGGCGATCTCCAATTCCGGCTGAGCGCGAACCGGAGACCGCCGTGGCCGACAAGCTCACCGAAATCTGCGCCCGCACCCGGGACGACGTGACCGCCCGCAAGGCGGCCCGCCCCCTGGCCGATGTCGAGGCCGCGGCCAGGGCCGCCGCCGCGCCGCGCGGCTTCCGCGCCGCCCTCGCCACGCGCATCGACGCCGGCGGGCTGGGCCTGATCGCCGAGATCAAGAAGGCGAGCCCGTCCGCCGGCCTGATCCGCGCCGATTTCGACCCCCCGGCCCTGGCCCGCGCCTACCAGGCCGGCGGCGCCGCCTGTCTCTCGGTTCTTACGGATTTCCCCTATTTCCAAGGCCGGGACGAACACCTCGTCGCCGCCCGCGCCGCGGTCGGCCTGCCGGTCCTGCGCAAGGACTTCATGGTCGATCCCTACCAGATCCCGGAATCCCGGGCGATCGGCGCCGATTGCGTGCTCTTGATCCTGGCGGTCCTCGACGACGGCGCGGCCCGGGAGCTTGCCGCCGCCGCCCGGGCCTGGGGCATGGACGTGCTGGTGGAAGTCCATGACGAACGCGAGCTCGCCCGCGCCGCCGCGCTCCAAACCAGACTGATCGGCATCAACAACCGCAACCTCAAGACGCTTAAGACCGACCTGGCGGTGACCGAACGGCTCGCCCCCCTCGCCCCCAAGGACGCGGTGCTGGTCTGCGAGAGCGGCATCGGCGGACCGGCCGATGTCACCCGCATGGCCGCCGCCGGCCCACGCTGCTTCCTGGTCGGCGAATCCCTGATGCGCGCACCCGATGTCACCGAGGCCGCCCGCGCCCTCCTGGCCGCGGACATCCCCGCCACCGCACCGATCGAGGCATAAGACCATGGCCGAATTCACGCATTTGGACGACAAGGGCAACGCCCGGATGGTCGATGTCGGCGGCAAGGACATCACCGAGCGTATTGCCACGGCGCGCGGCCGCATCTTTGTGGCGCCCGAGACGCTTGCCGCCATTCGCGAGGGCGGAGTCGCCAAGGGCGATGTGCTCTCGGTCTCCCGCCTCGCCGGCATCATGGGCGCGAAGAAAACACCCGACCTGATCCCGCTGTGCCATCCTCTGCCGCTGTCATCGGTCAAGGTGGAGCTTGAAGCGGCCTCCGACGGGGAAAGCGCCATCGACATCTCCGCCACCTGCAAGGTGACCGCCAAGACCGGGGTGGAGATGGAAGCGTTGACCGCGGTCGCGGTCGCGGCGCTCACCGTCTACGACATGTGCAAGGCGGCCGACAAGTCCATGCGCATCGGCGATATCCGCCTGGTTCACAAGGAGGGCGGGCGCTCCGGCACCTACGTCGCGGAGAACGAAGACGGGATCAACGACGGTGGCTGATCTGATCTCTGTTGCCGAGGCGCGCGAACGCATCGCTTCAGCCTTCGCCCCCCTAGCCCCGGAGATGGTGGCGCTGACCGCGGCGCAGGGTCGGGTACTGGCGGAAGACCTCGTTGCCCGGCGCAGCCAGCCGCCTCATGCGGTCTCGGCCAGGGACGGATACGCCGCCCGGGCGGACGACGTCGCGTCCATCCCCGCCAAGCTGACCCTGATCGGCGAGGCGCCCGCCGGCGGCGCCTTCGCGGGCAAGGTCGGCCCGGGCGAGACGGTGCGCATCTTCACCGGCGGCCCGGTGCCCGAAGGCGCGGATACCGTCGTCATCCAGGAAGACACCGACATGGGCCGCCCGGTGGTCACGGTCAACGAGGCCGCGCCCAAGGGCCAGCACATCCGGGAGGCGGGCATCGACTTCACCGAGGGCGAGGTGCTGCTCACGTCGGGACGACGGCTCGGCGCCCGCGATATCGGCCTGGCGGCGGCCATGAACCATCCCTGGATCCCGGTGGCCCGCCGGCCCCGCATCGCCCTGCTGGCGACCGGCGACGAGGTGGTGCGGCCGGGCGATCCCCTCGGCCCCAACCAGATCGTCAGCTCCAACGGACCGGCCCTCGCCGCCTTCATCGAAAGCCGCGGCGGCTGGGCGACCGACCTCGGCATCGCCCGGGACGACGAAGCCTCCATCCGGGCCTTGGCCCAAGGCGCCAAGGGCGCCGACCTGCTGGTGACCATGGGCGGCGTGTCTGTCGGCGACCGCGACCTGGTGCAGAAGGTGCTGGGTGAGGTCGGGCTCGAGGTCGATTTCTGGCGCATTGCCATGAAACCGGGCAAGCCGCTGATGTTCGGCCGATTGGGCGGCACGCCGGTCCTGGGGCTGCCGGGCAACCCGGTTTCGTCCATGGTCTGCGCGCTGCTGTTCCTGGGCCCGGCCATGGACCGGATGCTGGGCCTCGCCGGCACCGGCGTGCCGGTGATCCGGGCGCGGCTGGGTTCCGACGTCGGGCCCAACAATTTCCGCGAAGACTACATGCGCGCGACCTTCTCCAGCGATGGCGACGGCGCCGTGGTCGCCACCCCCCTCAGGATCCAGGATTCCTCGATGATGTCGGCGCTGGCACGGTCCGACGGGCTGATCATCCGCCCGCCCGACGCCCCCGCCGCCGCCAAGGGCGAATGGGCCGACGTCATTCCGCTGGGCGACATGCGGGGCGCCTGACCGCCTCCCGCGGCGCCTCCACCGGACCCGAAAATCACCGTTTTTGACCTTGACGCCTTGGGAGAACCAAACTAGAACATCACATAACGTTTTTGTTTTGTTCTATATCTTGTGTTTGCGATGTCAAAGCGCGCGGCACGCCACCATATGAGGGACACATGCTGACGAAGAAACAGCACGAGCTATTGGTCTTCATCAACGCCCGGCTTCAGGATACCGGCGTCTGTCCCTCCTTCGACGAAATGAAGGATGCCCTCGGGCTCAAGTCGAAATCCGGGATCCATCGGCTGATCACCGGGTTGGAGGAACGCGGCTTCGTCCGCCGCCTGCCCCACCGCGCCCGGGCGCTTGAAATCCTGCGGCTCGCCGACAGCACCGCCAGCGAACAGACCACCCGCTTCGATGCCAAGGTGATCAAGGGCGAATTCAATTCCGCCCCCCGGGGAACGCCCAAGGGCGCCGCCAAGGGAACCGAGGTCGCGGCGAGCGGCGAGGCCGTCGACCTGCCCCTTTACGGCCGCATTGCCGCCGGCACGCCGATCGAGGCCCTGCGCGATCCCGAGAATTCGGTCTCGGTGCCGCCCAATCTGGTTGGCCGGGGCAGGCATTACGCCCTGGAGGTTTCCGGCGATTCCATGGTAGAGGCCGGCATCCTGGACGGCGACGTTGCCATCATCCGCGAGGGCGAGACCGCCGATAACGGCGCCATCGTCGTCGCCCTGGTGGACGAGAACGAGGTGACCCTCAAGCGGCTGCGCCGCAAGGGCAAGTCGATCGCCCTGGAACCGGCCAACGCCGCCTACGAGACCCGCATCTTCGGCCCCGACCAGGTCAAGGTCCAGGGCACCCTGGTCGGCCTGATCCGCACCTATCACTAACCGCCGGTCGCCGACCGCGAAGACGCGGCATCACCGCGAACGCCCACCCCCCGGCCCTGTCCAGGGCCGCCGGCCGCGGCGTCCGGCCACGGTTTCCACCCGGATCGTCCCGTCATCGGCGAACCACACAGCGTGGGTGCCGGCCCGGGCGAGCCGCAATCGCGTGATGATGTGTGCCGGGCCCCGGCAGGGGAAGCGGTAGAGGGTCGTCAGCGCGATCACCAGGTCGGCCTGGGGACAATCCTCCCGCGCCGCCGCCGGGTTGTGAATGACGCTGACCATGCGGCCCCGGATATGGGCGACGCAGGCAAGTGGATCGCAGCTGAGCGCCCCCCTGTCCTTCAAGGCCGAAAGGCCCGAAGAACGGCGCCGGTGGCGGTTGCGGACGGGCGCCTGCTCGGCGGCGAGGCCGCTGCGCCTGAGCCACACTTGGCGCTGGAACTTCGAGCCCTTGCCGCCGGCGAAGACCAGGGTGCCGTCGGCCTTGCGCACCGCCAGGGTATGCCCGTCCCCGGAGATCAAGAGATCCGGGGGCGGCACGAAGGCAAGGGAGGCGAGCCCCGCCGCGACCCCGGCGAGGCCCGCGAGCCGCCAGGGCCTGCGCCACAGGATCAGCCACAGCCCGCCCAAGGCGATCAGGACAAGGCCCCAGACCGGCAGGGTCGGCACGTAGAACGAAGCGCCCGGTTGGCGCGCGATGGTGTCGGCGATGGCGATCACCGCATCGATGCCCCAGCCCATCGGTTCGAGTGCCCAGGCCTCAAGTCCGAACGGCATCAGCAGGTAGGCAAGGGTGGCTGCCGGCATGATCCAGAATGCCGTCAGCGGAACCGCGCCAAGGTTGGCGGCCAGCCCGAAGACGGCGAAGCGATTGAAATGGTAGAGGGCGAAGGGCGCCGTCGCCAGGCCGGCGATCAGGGTGGTCAACCCTACGCCGGCGACGTAGACGAGGACCCGACGACCGATCCCGCGCTCGCCCGCCAGCCGGCTCAGGGGCCGGCGCAGCACCTCGTAGCCGGCGATCAGGGCGCCGACGGCGGCAAACGACATCTGAAAGCTGGGCCCGGTCAGGCTTTCCGGAGAGAACAGCAGGACCGCCACCGCCGCGAACGCCACCAGCCGCATGTTGAGTGCCGCCCGGTCGACCATCACCGCCCCGAGGACCAAGGCCGCCATCAGAAAGGCGCGCTGGGTCGGTACCGTGGCGCCGGTCAGCAACAGATAGGCGAGGGCCCCAAAAAGCGCCGCCCCGGCCGCCCATTTCTTGATCGGCCAATTGAGCGCAAGCCGCGGGATCAACGCCAGCAGCGCCCGCAATCCGAAGAAGAGAATGCCCGTCACCAGGCCGATATGCAGCCCGGAAATCGCCAACAGATGGGCGAGACCCGCCGCCCGCACGGCTTCCAGCGTGGTTTCGGGGATGGCGCCGCGCTCGCCGGTCATCAACGCCGCGGCGATGCCGCCACTGGCGCCGGGCAGGATCCCCGTGATGCGCGAAAATATCTGCCGGCGCAAACCGGCGACAGCCGTGAAGAACTTTTCCATCGGCCCGCCCGCGCCCTCTGGCACCGGTGCGCCGGGCGGCGCGATCTCCGGCGCGCGCAGCGCGAAGCCGACGCCGCCGATGCCATCGAACCAGGCGGCCCGGGCGAAATCGAAGCCGCCCGGCACCGCCGGTCCTGGCGGCGGCAGGAGCATCGCCAGGATTGTAATCCCGGCGCCGGGAACAAGGTCGCGCTCGCCGTCCGCCAGCAACCGGGGGCGCAGACGAAGGCGCACCCGCCGCGGCGTCGCGGCCGCCTCGAGGCGGTCGATCGCGTAGACGGCGATCGTTACCCGCGGGCCCTTGAGCGCCGGTTCCACCATTTCGATCCGACCCATGACCTTCACGGGCCCCAGACGCTTGAGAATAACCGGCGCTGCCGCCGCATCACTCTGGTACTTGGCGGCGGAGAAGCCGACGGCCGGGGCGCCGATGAGAAAGGCGCAGATCACCAGCGCCTCCCCCCGCCCTTGGGCGCGCAGCATCCGCAGGCCGAGGCAGCCGAGGCCGAGCGCCACCGCCAAGGCGATCAGGCCGGGCGCATTGTCAGGTTCGAACGGCAGGGCGAAATAGCCTGCGACGCCGGCGCCAATGCCGACGGGCAGCCACAGGGCCCAGCGTTCGCGTTCGGCCGCCAGCCAGCCGGCCACCCGCCCGGCGGAACCGCCCGGCGCCTCGCCCCTCTCCGGGATGTCAGCGCGCATAAAAGCCCCCGGCCCTCCAGGCTCACAACGCCGTTGATGTTTCACGCCCGCCGATGTGCTAGTAACGGGCCCGCCATACCCGCAGACTACCAACAGAAGAGCCCTGGAACCATGGCCGAGACCGCCGACATCGTCACCCGGTTTGCCCCCAGCCCCACGGGTTTCCTGCATATCGGCGGCGTGCGCACGGCGTTGTTCAACTGGCTGTTCGCCCGCCATCACGGCGGCCGCTACCTGCTGCGCATCGAGGACACCGACCGCAAGCGATCGACCGACGAGGCCATCGCCGCGATCCTCGACGGTCTCGCCTGGATGGGCCTCGATCACGACGGCGAGGTGGTCTATCAATCGAGCCGCGCCGGGCGCCATGCCGCGGTCGCCCGCGGCCTGCTGGAGGCGGGTCGGGCCTATCCCTGCTATGCCTCGCCGGAAGAGCTTGCCGAAATGCGCGAGCAGGCCAAGGCGGAGGGCCGTTCGATGCGCTACGACGGGCGCTGGCGCGATCGCGACCAGGCCGAGGCGCCCGCCGGGGTGGAACCCGTGGTCCGCTAAGGCGCCGCGCGACGGCGAGACCGTGATCAAGGATCACATCCAGGGCGAGGTCCGGGTGTCCAACGCGGAGCTCGACGACATGGTCCTGCTGCGCGCCGATGGATCGCCAACCTACATGCTGTCGGTGGTGGTGGACGACCACGACATGGGCATCACCCACGTCATTCGCGGCGACGATCACCTGACCAACAGCTTCCGCCAGAGCCAGCTCTACCGGGCGCTCGACTGGCCGGTTCCCGAATTCGCCCACATGCCGCTGCTTCACGGTTCCGACGGGGCAAAACTGTCAAAGCGCCACGGCGCGCTCGGCGTCGAGGCCTACCGGGACATGGGATTCCTGCCCGAAGCCATGTTCAACTACCTGCTGCGGCTCGGCTGGAGCCACGGCGACGACGAGATCATTTCCCGCGAACAGGCCGTCGATTGGTTCACCCTGGAGGCGGTGGGCCGGTCGGCCGCGCGGTTCGACATGGACCGGCTGACCAGCCTGAATGCGCATTACATCCGCGAGGCCGACGACGCCCGGCTGGTCGCCCTCATCCGCCCCCTGCTCGCCGATATCATCGACGCCGCGCCCGATGCGGCGGCGGAAGCGCGGATCCAGCGCGGCCTCGCCGGGCTCAAGCCGCGTGCCACGACCCTGATCGACCTGGCGGAGAAGGCCGCATTCTATGCGGCGCCGCGGCCGCTCGCGCTGACGCCCAAGGCGGAGAAGCAGCTCGGGCCGGAAGCGCTCGGCCATCTCACCGCCCTCGCCCGGCAGTTGGAGGCCCTGGCGGCGTGGACCGAGGAGACCCTGGAGGCCGCGGTCCGCGGTTATGTCGACGAACACGGGCTCCAGCTCGGCGCGGTGGCCCAGCCGCTCCGCGCGGCGCTTACCGGCAAGACCGAATCGCCCGGCCTGTTCGAAGTTCTCGCCGTATTGGGGCGCGAGGAATCGCTGGCGCGGCTGGCGGATGTCGGCGCCGTGGCGGCGGACCAGGAGTCCTGAGCAATCGGGATGAACTTTTGAGTACAGGGACCGGCTTCACCGGTTTGATCTATGGGGACGGTCGAGATATGCTGCCGTGCCGGCAGATAGACCGGGACCGGAGGCGGCGATAATGCTTTGGTGGCGTTTTGGCCGTGAAAAATTCAGGGAAGGATAGGCATGGCGAAGACACCGTCGCAGAAGGGCAGCAACGAGACCGTCACGTTGACGGACAACGTGACCGGCAAGACCGCGGATTTCCCGCTGTTGAAGGGCCGGCTGGGGCCCAAGGTCATAGATATTCGCTCCCTTTACGCGCAGACGGGCTACTTCACCTACGATCCGGGTTATACGGCGACCGGTTCGACGGAATCCGCGATCACCTATATCGACGGCGACAAAGGCGTGTTGCTCCACCGCGGCTATTCCATCGAGGAGCTGGCGGCGAAGAGCGATTACATGGAGGTCTGCTACCTGCTGCTCAAGGGCGAGTTGCCCAACAAAGCGGAGAAGGAGGAATTCGAGCGCATCATCACCCGCCACACCATGGTGCACGAACAGCTCAACCAGTTCTTCCGGGGATTCCGGCGCGACGCCCATCCCATGGCCATCATGTGCGGTGTCGTCGGGGCGCTTTCGGCCTTCTATCACGATTCAACGGACATCAGCGATCCCCAGCAGCGCATGATCGCCTCCTACCGCCTGGTGGCGAAGATGCCGACCATCGCCGCCATGGCCTATAAATTCTCCCTCGGCCAACCCTTCATGTATCCCCGCAATGACCTGAAATATGCCGAGAACTTCCTCTACATGATGTTCGGCGTGCCGTGCGAGGAATACGAGGTCAATCCGGTTCTGGCCAAGGCCATGGACCGGATTTTCATTCTCCATGCCGACCATGAACAGAACGCCTCGACCTCGACCGTCCGCCTGGCGGGCTCAACAGGCGCCAATCCGTTCGCTTGCATCGCGGCGGGCATCGCTTCCCTATGGGGCCCCGCCCATGGCGGCGCCAACGAGGCGGTGCTGGCGATGCTGGGCGAGATCGGCGACCGCAAGAACATCAAGGGCTACCTCGCCCGGGTCAAGGATCGCACCGATCCCACCATGCTGATGGGCTTCGGCCACCGGGTTTACAAGAACTACGACCCCCGTGCCAAGGTATTGCAGGAATCCTGCTACGCCGTCCTGAAAGAGCTCAAGATCAAGAACGAGCCGCTGCTCGACCTTGCCATGGAACTCGAGGATATCGCGCTCAGCGACAGCTACTTCGTGGAACGCAAGCTGTTCCCCAATGTCGATTTCTATTCCGGCATCATCCTCAAGGCGATGGGCTTTCCGACCTCGATGTTCACGGTCCTGTTCGCCGTCGCCCGGACCGTCGGGTGGATCGCCCAGTGGAACGAGCTGATCGAGGACACGGAACAGAAGATCGGACGCCCGCGCCAGATATACACGGGCAAGGGCCGGCGCAAATACGTGCCGATGTCCCGGCGGAAATAAACGCCGCCGAACGGCCGCCGCCGGCGGGCCTCAGGCCCCTCCGCGCGGATTTTCAAGCAGGTCGAGAATCGCCGCGCCGGCACGGCGGCTCGAGGGCTCGTCCCCCTGGCCGAAGGCCCGGGCGACTTCCGCGAGGTCGCGTTGCTGCGCCTCGCTGGCCCCGGGCGTCTTGAACAGTTTCAGGACGGCATCGGCGAGCGCCTCGGGACGACAGGCGCCCTGGATGAATTCCGGCGCCACTTGCCGCCCCAGCACGATATTGACCACCGAGGCGTATTTGATCTTGATCATCATGCGGATGATGACGAAGGAAAGCGGCGCCATGCGATAAGCGATCACCATGGGGACGCCGGCGCAGGCCAGTTCATAGGTCGCGGTGCCGGACGCCACCAGGGCCGCGTTGGCGGCGGCGAAGGCGTCGCGCTTCGCATCGATCCCCTCGGTCACGATCACCGGCGCCGGCCAGGTTGCCGCCGCCGCCCGGACCTTTTCGGCTACCGTCGCCACCGTCGGCACCACCAGTGCGAGGTCCGGCATCGCCGCTTTCGCCGTCGCAAGCGCTTCACCGAACACCGGCAGCAGACGGTCGACCTCGGAATGGCGGCTGCCCGGCATGACACAGAGCAGCGGCTGGTCCGCCCCGATCCCGTGGGCCGCGCGGAAGGCCGCTCCGTCGCCCTGATCGAAGCCCATTTCCGCCACCGGATGTCCGACAAAGGTGGCGGCAAGGCCCCATTTCTCGAAATACGGCGCCTCGAAGGGGAAGATCATCAGGAGGTGGTCGAGGAAATCCGCAATCATGCGCGCACGCCGGGGCCGCCAGGCCCAGACGGTCGGCGCCACGTAATGGACCTGCTTGACGCCAGCGCCCTTGAGCTTCTTGCCAACCCTAAAGGCAAAGGCGGGCGAATCGATGGTGATGACGATGTCGGGCTTGAGCGCCCGTACCCGGCGGGCGGTTTCCTCGATACGCCGCAAGACGCGCGGGATATGGGGTGCGATCTCGAAGATGCCGCCGATCGAAAGCTCCTCCATGGGGAAGAAGCTCTCGAACCCGAAGGCGCCGCCGGTTGCCGCCATCTCGCCGCCGCCGATGCCGCTGAAGCGGACGCGGCCGCCGGTGCGTTCGATCAGTTCGGCCATGAGCCCCGCGCCCATATGGTCGCCGGAATGTTCACCGGCCAGAAGGCAGATATGCGGCGGGCCGGAATCGGGCGCGCCCCCGCTCGGGGATTGAGACGTCATGACTCCAAGGCGGTCGCCACCAGGAACAGACCGGCAGCGTCCGCCGCGGCGATCACCGCATCCCGATGCAGGACCAGGGTCGCGCCGGCCTCGATGACGATCCCGCGCAGGCCGGCTTCGGTCGCCCCGCGCACGGTATCCGTGCCGATGGTCGGCAGGTCGACGCGGCGTTCCTGGCCCGGTTTCTTGATTTTGACCAGCACCCCGCCCGGACCGTCGCGCCGCAGGTCGGCGCAACGGCGGATCAGCCCATCGGTGCCCTCGACCCCTTCGACTCCGAGCACGATCCCCTGCTGCACAATGACAGCCTGTCCGATATCGAGCGCGCCGATCTCGCGCGCCACCTTCAGCCCCAGGGCGATATCGATCTCCGCGCCCGCGTCCGGCCCGTGGCGGCCCAGCACCCCCGGCGCCACCAACAGGCCGGTGAGGACCTCGTCGGCGCCGACGACGCTGAGGCCCTCGCTCTCCAGTTCCTTGACCAGTACCGTCAGCAACCGATCGTCGCCCAGCGCCGCCTTGCCGAACTTGGCGAACAGCTTGGCCCCGCGCGCATCCAGCCCGAGGCTGAGCAGCGACGGGCGGCGGACCGCGCCCGCGAACACCACCTCCCGGCACCCGGCGTCGCGCAGGGCATCGATGGCACCGCCGACGGCGCCCAGCCGGACCCACCCGTGATCGCGTCCTTCCACCAGGTCACGGGCGGTTTGGCCTTTCAGGGCAAGGATGAAGGTATCGCGTCCCTGGGAGGCGGCGGCATCGGCGACCAGCGCCGGCAAATCCCCCTGGCCCGCGATGATGCCGAGTTTAGGCGGCACGCTTGGTTTGGGGCTGGCAGACCGCACGGGACGAATCGGCTTGGATGAAATGGACGATCTCCATCACCGCGGCATCGTCCTTGAACATGTCGGCGACGTCGGCAAGCCGCTCGGCCATTGTCCCCTCCTCCGCGAACAGCAGCCTGTAGGCCGCCCTGAGGGAATGGATCCCTTCCCTGGAAAAGCCCCGGCGCTTGAGGCCGACGGTGTTGAGGCCGCTGAGATAAGCCCGGTTTCCCATGACCGAACCGTAGGGAATGACGTCGTTTTCCACCCCCGAAAGGCCGCCGACCATGGAATGGTGGCCGACGCGCACGAATTGGTGGATTCCCGCAAGCCCGCCGAGGATGGCGTAATCGCCGACCGTGACATGCCCGCCGAGGGTCGCGTTGTTGGCCATGATCACCGAACGGCCGACATGGCAGTCATGGGCGACATGGGCGCCCACCATGATCAGGCAGTCGCTTCCGACCCGAGTCACGAGGCCGCCGCCGGCGGTGCCGGGATGGATGGTCGCGTGTTCCCGAATCACGGTGTTCTCGCCGATTTCGACCCGCGAGGGCTCACCCGAATATTTGAGGTCCTGGGGTCGCTGACCGATGACGGCGAAGGGGAACACCTCGCTGCCGGCGCCGATCTCTGTGCGCCCTTCGATCACGACATGGGATCGCAGGCTGACATTGGCCCCGAGCCGCACATGGGGCCCAATGCAACAATAGGCGCCAATGGTGACGCCTTCTTCGAATTCCGCCCCGGGGGCGACGATGGCCGTCGGATGGATACCAGTCATAGGCTACTCGTCCATAATCATCGCCGCATAGGTGGCCTCGGCCACCAGGGTGCCATCGACCTTGGCCTCCCCTTTGAATTTCCACACGTTGCGCCGGTTCTGCTGCTTCTGGACATGGACCCTGAGTTGATCCCCCGGCCCCACCGGGCGCCGGAAACGCGCACTGTCGATGGTCATGAAATAGACCAGCTTGCCTTCCGCTTCGGGCCCCAGGGTCTCCACAACCAGGACGGCGGCGGTCTGGGCCATGGCCTCGATGATCAGGACGCCGGGTACCACCGGCTGGCTCGGGAAGTGTCCCTGGAAGAAGTATTCGTTGACGGTGACGTTCTTGATGCCCACCGCGCTTTCGTTCGAAACCACCTCGTCGACCCGGTCGATCATCAGGAACGGGTAGCGGTGAGGGATCATCTGTTTGATCCGCTCGATATCCAGAGATTTACTCTTTTGCTTTGACGCATCCATCGTCATCGATCATCCAGGTTCTTCTTGGTTAGCCGTCTCAGCATCGCAATCTGCCTGAACCAGTCCTTCTGCGGCACGGCCGGCGACCCCCCGAAAGTGGCGCCCGCCGGGATGTCGGTCATCACACCCGACTGGGCCGCGATCCGAACCCCATCTCCCAGGACCAAATGCCCGGCAATGCCCGCTTGACCACCGATTACCACATTATCCCCGATTGTTGTACTGCCCGATATTCCAACCTGGGCAACGATGATGCTGTTTCGCCCGACCCGGACATTGTGCGCAATCTGAACCAGATTGTCGATGATCACACCGTCGCCGATCACTGTATCCGGTCCGGAGCCGCGGTCGATGGTGGTATTGGCGCCGATCTCCACGCCATTTCCAATGATGACTCGGCCGAGTTGCGGGACCTTGACATGGCCCTCGGGGCCGAGAGCGAAGCCGAAGCCGTCTTCCCCGATTCGCGCTCCGGCCGCGATGCGGACGCCATCGCCGGCCAGACAGTACCGCACGCTGGCCAAGGGCCCGATCCTGCCGCCGTCCCCGATGCATACACCGGGACCGATCACCGCGTTGGCCCCGATACGGCTCCCCGCGCCGATCTCGGCACCGGGCCCGATGACCGCGCCGGGCGCCACTTCGACGCCGGGACCCAGCCTGGCGCCGGGATCCACCGCTTCGGTCTGGACCGCCGGCGAATCGTCGAGCGACGGATAGAACGCCCGGGCGATGCGGGCATATCCCAGATGGGGATCGTCCACCGCCAGTAACACCATATCGGAGGACGGCGGCTCGCGGTCGCTGGCGTCGACGACACAGGCACCCGCCCGGGATCCCAGATAGGCATCCCGGTAAGCCTTTTTCCCATCGAAGAAACTGATCTCGTCCGGGCCGGCATCCTGAAGCGGGGCGACGTCCCGAATCAAGCGGCCGGCAGCGGCTTCGTCGGCGATCGCCGCCCCGGCGATCGCCGCCAGGTCGCGCAGGCTGCGCGGCTCTGCTACGCTATAGAATCGCGGGTCCGCCATGCCATTCCGGCGCTATTTTGTTCCGGGTTTCTTTACGGCGATATGCTGGACGCGTTTGTCGAAACGCTGGAGGACTTCCTTTGTGATGCTCACCTCCGGCGTCACGAAGACGACCGACGGTCGCTGGTACAGAATGAGGTCGTATTTATGCTCCTCCTGCAACTTCTTCAGGATTTCTGTCAGGTGCTTGTCAAAGGCCTTGCTGGCTTCGATCCTGGAGTCGTCCAACGCCTTCTTCTGCTCCTGGAAGCGGCGCTGGGCCGCCTTGAAATCGTCCTGGAACTTGCGTTCCCGGGCCTGCATCGCTTCCGGCGACAGAAGAGAGCGCTGCAGGCGCAACTCGTTGCGCGCCGCCCGCAGCTTGTTCTGCTGCGCCTCGGCGTCTTTCTGCAGCGCCTTGCGGTAGGTGGCGAGCTGCGTGGCGATGGACTTCCCGGCCTTGGACCGGACCCGGATAACGATCGAATCGAGAACCGCGATCTTTACCCCGCTCTTGCCCTGGGCCGCAGCCGGGGAATGCAGCAACCCTGTCCCGGCGAGGAGGCCGAATGCCACCGTCAGGGACATTAGAATTTTCATCACGTCATATACCTTATCTGCGCTGTCTTAGAATGAAGTCCCGAATCGGAAACTGAACGATTCGGTCCTGTCGAAGTCGGCCTTGAGAATCGGGAATGCATAATTCAAACGGATCACGCCGAACGGTGTCTTGACACCGACCCCGAAACCGGCCGCAAGCCTGATGCTTGCATCGTCCAGAACAGTGGATCCCGGAACATTGTCATCGTCGATGCCAAGCAGCGTTCCGGCATCGACGAACAGGTATCCCTTTGTCTGAAAACTGCTTGCCGTTCCAAACGGTACACCCAATTCAGCACTGCCTGTAGCAAAGAAATTGCCGCCGAGTGCATCGTCCGTGTCTTGGTCCCGGGGACCGATACCACCGGTGGCAAAGCCCCTCAAGGCGTGCCGCAGCCCGTCGCCACCGATGAAGAAGCGGTCATCGATACGGACATCCTTGCCGATACCGAAGATATACCCCAGATCGCTGCTCAGGCGCAGGACCCAATCGCTGAGCACTTCGTAATAGATTGCGCCGGAAAGCTCCGTGCGAAGGTAGCGGTTGTCTCCGCCGAAGCCGGCAAGGTCGTTGGCCAGGCGGATGACATAGCCTTCCCTGGTATCCACCCGACTATCGCGCATGTCGTAGATGAGACTTTGGCCGATGCTGGAGGTTACCGCCGTACCCTCCTGGCGCTTGATGAACACCGACAGATCCGGGTCGGTCACATCGGTGATCTCCACTTCCTTGCGTTGGAGCTTGTAGTTCAGGCCCTGGCGCAGGCGATCGTTGTAGGCGAAGCCCACGCGGAGACCGAATCCGAGCAGCAGGCGGTCGAAGGAGATCGAATCGGTGTTGTCGGTCCGTGTCCGGAAGACATCGAAGCCGGCCGACATGTTGCGCTCCAGGAAATAAGGTTCGGTGAAGCCTAGATCGATATTCTGGCTTCGACTTCCCAGCGACGCGCCGATCTTCAACTGTTGCCCCTTGCCCAGCAGGTTACGCTCCACCAACTGGGCCGACGTCAACAGCCCGTTGGTCGACGAAAACCCCGCGCCGATGGAAAACGACCCGGTCGATTGCTCCTCGACCTCGACATCGATGACGGTCTTGTCCGGCGCGCTGCCGCGGCTGCGCGTAAATTTGGAGGTCTTGAAGTAACCGAGGCCCTTCACCCGCCTGTCGGACCGGCGGAACCGGGCGCGGTTGAAGGCGTCCCCTTCCACCAACCGCATCTCTCGCCGGATCACCCTGTCCAGGGTCCGGACATTGCCCCGGATATTGATCCGTTCCACGAACATGCGCGGGCCTTCGGTGATGATGAAGGTCACCGAGACGGTGCGCTTGTCCTTGTCCCGGTTCAGCTGGGGACGGATGTCGATGAAGGCGAAACCGCGACCGCTCACCTCATCGGTCAAGCGGTCGACCGAGCGCTCGACCTCCTTGGCGTTATACCAATCGCCTTCCGACAGCGTCAGCCGGTGCGCGACGTCTTCGGCTTTGAGCCCCTTCAACTGGGACTTGATATCGACCTTCCCCGTCTTGTAGCGCGCGCCCTCCTCCAAAGTGAAGGTCAGGAAGAAGTCTTCCCGGTTGGGCGACAGCTCGGCGGTCGTCGACAACAGGCGGAAATCGGCATAGCCCTTGGAATTGTAGTATCGGCGAAGCTGCTCCTCGTCGAAACGCACCCGGTCGGGGTCATAGACGTCGTCGGCGGAAAGGAAGGCATAGAAGCTGGTTTCAGAGCTCTGGATCACCGATCGCAGGCGGCGGTCCGAATAGGCCTTGTTGCCGATGAAGGTGATCTTCCTGATCAAGGTGGGCTCGCCCTCGTCGATCTCGAAGATCAGGTCGACGCGATTCTGGGGCCGCTGGATGACCTTGGGGACCACGGTCACCGCGAATCTGCCCTGGCGGCTATAGAGGTCGATGATCCGCTTCACGTCGTTCCGCACCCGGGTCTGGGTGTAGACCCGGCGGGAACGCAACTGGACCTCCTTGCGCAGGTCCGCCTCCTCCATGAAGTCGTTCCCTTCGAACGCGACCCGGTTGATGATCGGATTCTCGACCACCTTGACGACCAGGATCGCCCCCTCCTGGCGGATGGAGACATCGCTGAACAGGCCGGTCTGGAACAGGCGCTTGAGGGATTGATCGATGCGCAGCGCGTCGAACGGGTCTCCGGCGCGGATCTGCATATAGGATCGAACGGTCTCCGGCGCGATCCGCTGTATGCCTTCGACACGGATCTCGAGGATACGATTGGCGGGTGCCGTGGGGCTTGCCTGGGCAAGAGCGCGGCCGCCACCAAACGACACCAACAGCGCCGGCGCAAGGACAACCAGCGCCAGTAGGGCCGCGGCCGATGTTCGAATCCCCTTCATCCCCAATCCTTAGTCTTCAGGACACCAGACCCTTTAAGAAATTGGCGATCGTCTCGAACCGCATGAGGTCTTGGACCGTCACGAAGACGAACAACGAAAGCACCAAGCCCAGGCCGATGCGGAAGCCATACTCCATGGTGCGGTCGCTCACCGCGCGGCCCTGGATCGCCTCGATGCCGTAAAACACGAGGTGACCGCCGTCCAGCATGGGGATGGGAAACAGGTTGATCAGGCCGAGATTGATGGACAACAGGGCAAGGAACCAGAAAACCCGGGCCATGCCGAGTTCCGCCTGCTGGCCGGACATTTCGGCGATGCGGATGGGACCGCCCAATCCCTCGGCAGACCGCTTGCCGACGATGATCTGGCCGACGGCCTGCAGCGTGAATGCGGACAGCCGCCAAGTCTCCTGCACCGCGCGATAGGTGGCTTCCAGGGGACCGTGGCGGATATAGTTGGGTCCCGCGCGCGAGACCCCAAGCAGGCCGATCGTGTCGCTGCCGATCTGGTGCGGCTTGGGAACCGCCTTCAGGATCAGCTCCTTGCCGTCCCGGTTGACGACGATGGTCAATTCCCGACCCACCGCCATGCGCACGATGCCCTGAACGTCCTCGAACCGTTCGATGGCCTGGCCGTCGACGGTGACAAACTTGTCGCCCGGCTTCATGCCGGCCGCCTCGGCGGCGCTGTCCGCCTGGATGGTGCCGGCCTCGGGCGGCGTGAACGGTTGTCCATGGGTCGTGAACAATACCGCGAAAACGACAACCGCCAGGATGAAATTGGCAATCGGCCCGGCGGCAACGATGGCGGCGCGCTGTCCGACCCGCTTATGGTGGAAGGACACCGCCTCTTCCTCGGGCGTCAGCCGCGTCTCTTCTTCGTCCTCGGCACCGCTCATGGTCTCGCCGAACATCTTGACGTAACCTCCCAAAGGCAGGAGGCAGACCTTCCAACGGGTGCCGCTCTTCGCGGTCCAGCCGAACAGTTCCGGTCCGAAGCCGATGGAAAACGCCTCGACGCGGACACCGTTGATGCGGGCGATGGCGTAATGGCCCAGTTCATGAAAGAAAACGATGACGGTAAGAATAAAAATGAACGAGGCGCCGTTGGTCCAAACGAGGTTCAAAATGTCCATAGAATTCAGGGCCTTTCCGATGCCTCCGCATATGACGCGGGCTAACTGTTACTCGCGGCCGGCCGTGGCCGCCTGACTTTCGACGCGCCAGCGCCGAACCTACTCAGGCCCCCATGGAGGCAACCACCTCTGCGGCGACCCGCCGGGCTTCGCCATCGACCGCCGTGACATCCTCGATCGACGCGATTCGGCCCCCGGGGGCCCTTTCCAGGACTTCCGTCACCACGCGCATGATATCGAGAAAACCGATCTCGCCGGCGAGAAATCCCTGGACCGCAATCTCGTTCGCGGCGTTGAGGACTGTAGGGGCCGCCTGCCCCGTTTTCAAGGCTTCTCTTGCCAGCCCAAGCGCCGGAAAACGCGCCATATCCGGCGCTTCGAAGGTCAGTGCACCGACTTCCGCCAGGTCGAGACGGGCCGCCGGCGAGCCCTGGCGCCGGGGCCAGGCCATGGCGTAGGCGATGGGCGTGCGCATGTCGGGAACCCCGAGCTGGGCGAGGACCGACCCGTCGGTATAGGCGACCAGCGAATGAATGACCGACTGGGGATGGATCAGGACCTCGATACGCGCCTCGGAGATCGGGAACAGATAGCTCGCCTCGATCACCTCCAGGCCCTTGTTCATCATGGTCGCGGAATCGATCGAAATCTTGTCGCCCATGTCCCAATTGGGATGGGCCACCGCCTGCTTGGGCGTGACCTTGGCCATGGCGCCCATCTCGAGTTTGAGGAACGGGCCGCCCGATGCCGTCAGGATGACACGGTCGACCGCTTCGACGTTGTCGAAATCGAACACCTGAAAAATCGCGCTATGCTCGGAATCCACCGGCAGCAGGGTCGCGCCGCTGCGCTCGATCTCCGCCAGCATCAGCGGCCCGGCGCAGACCAGGCATTCCTTGTTGGCGAGCGCCACCGTCACCCCCCGCCGCACCGCGGCCAGCGTGGGGGCGAGGCCGGCCGCACCCACGATCGCCGCCATCACCCAATCCGCCGGCAGCCCGGCGGCGTCCACCAGGGCGTCGGGCCCCGCGCCGACGGCGATATTGGTTCCCGCCAGCGCCTCCTTCAACGTTCCGTAAAGGCTGGGATCGCCGATCACCGCCATCGCAGGCTGCAGCTCCAGGGCTTGGGAGGCCAGCAATTCCACGTTGCGGTGCGCCGTCAGGGCCTCCACCACGTAGGCGCCCGGCGAACGGCGCAACAGGTCGATGGTGTTGCACCCGATCGACCCCGTCGATCCCAGGATGCTCACGCGCCGCGGCGCCGCATCACCGGCCTGAAGGGTCACCGCCATAGGGATGCTCCATTGCCGATGGAGAGCTCGACCGCGGCAAAGAAGGGAAGCGCCGTAAGAAGACTGTCGAGCCGGTCGAGGACGCCTCCGTGCCCGGGGATAAGGGTGCCGGAATCCTTGACCTCGAAATGGCGCTTGAACTTCGATTCGATCAGGTCCCCGAATTGCGCCACCAGGCTGACGCCGACCCCGAGGCCGACGATACCGGCGCTGAGCGGAATCAGCCCGGCGATGCCCGCCCCGGCGGCCACCGATGCCGCCGCGATCAAGCCGCCAAACAGGCCGGACCAGGTCTTGGCCGGGCTGACCGAGGGCGCGAGACGGGGACCGCCGATCAAACGGCCCGCGAAAAACGCCCCGATATCCGTTGCCCAGACCGTCGCCAGCACCCAAAACAGCGCCCGCACGCCATGATCGGGAGCGTCGGCAATCCATGCGGCGGCGGCCACCGGCGCAACGATATAGGGCACGCCCAGGGCCAAAACGATTCCGTCACCCTTGAGCCGGGTTCCCGCCAGGGCGCCGACCGCAACCAGCCCGGCGACGGCGATGAAGAAGGCCGCGGCGTAGCGGTCCAGGGTCGCCGCGATGGCGGCGAGAATCACCGCGCCAAGGAACACCACCGCCGCCGGATCCGGCCGCGCGGTCCATGGGCCGGAACCTCCGCCGCGGGAA
>JAOTVC010000347.1 GCA_029863585.1 Alphaproteobacteria bacterium
TCATGCGCGAGCAGCTCGGCGGCGGCAAATCGGCGCAGCAGACCGGACAGAAGAAGGCCGGGAGCAAGAGGCGCGCTTCCTCCGCCGGGCCGCAAGCCGGCCCCGCCCCGGTCCGCCCCCATCGAGCGGGAGGGAGAAAACCGGCGCGGGTCGCAAGAGAAGAGCCCTCCCCCCTGGCGGGGGAGGATCGGGCGGCGGGGGCGCCGCCCGAGGACGGCGGCAAGAAACGGGGCACGAAAACCCGTCGGAAGCCCCATGCGAATCGTCGCCGGAAAACATAGGGGCCGGCGCCTCGTCGCGCCGCCCGGACGCAGTGTGCGGCCAACCGCCGACCGTACCCGCCAGGCCCTGTTCAACATCCTCGAGCACGGCCATTTCGTCGCCGGCGGCGGCTCGCCGGTGCGCGGCGCACATGTGCTCGACGCCTTCGCCGGCACCGGCGCGATGGGGTTGGAGGCGCTGAGCCGGGGGGCCAGCCATGCCGTGTTCATGGAGAGCGCGCAGCAGGCCCTGGAGGCGCTGAGACGCAACGTCGCGGCCTGCCGCGAGGATGACGACAGCGATATTCTTCGCGTCGACGCGACGCACCCGCCGCGGGCCCGGACCGCCTGCACATTGGCTTTTCTCGATCCGCCGTACAACAGTGGCCTCGCGGCGCCGTGCCTTTCCGCTCTCGCGGCAGGCGGCTGGCTTGCAGACGGGGCATTGTGCACCGTCGAGCTGGCGGCGGATGAGGCGTTCTTGCCGCCGCATGCATTCAGTGTGCTGGACGAACGCCGCTACGGGGCGGCTCGGGTGGTGGTGTTGCGGTACGGCGGTGGCGCCATCCGCCGGGGCTGAACCATGCAACCATCAGGCTCGCCCGCCACCGTCACCGGTGGCGGGCACGGCGCGGATTTGCAGGCGTATTCGCTGGCGGCGTCAGTGCGCAGCCCGAACATAGGCCTGGCGACTCTCGAATGCCTTGCGCTGCTGCTCCCCGTCCGCCTCGCGGCGCTCGTCCCGCCTCTGCCTGTCCGTCTTCTCGCTGCGCAGCCGGCGGGCCCGCGACGACAGCAGCAGCAGGTCGAGAATCACGAAGACAGCGGTCAGCAGATAGACCAGGCTCAATTCCATGACGAAGCCGAGGACCGAATGAAACATCGCCAGTCTCCTCATCGACAGGCGGCGCGGTCAGCGGCCGCCAATCCGATTCTCTTGGCCCTCTTCGATCCGCAACGTCTCGCGTGATGCACGCATAACCTTCCCTGCCCTCTACTTTGCCATGCGCCTGCTTAACGATCCGTAAACAGCCGGGGCGGACAGACCGGCGGGCCCGCGATCCCGTGGACCGGCGCGCGGCCGGTCGATATGCTCTCGGCCGGTGGTCCAACGGTCCGGAGGCGAGAGATGGAATCGACGGCAAGGCTCGACCGGTGCTGCGATGGGTGAGCTGCGGCAACTTTGGTCCGGTGAGCTGCCGCTCGCGCGGGCCTTCTGGGTTTACGCGGTCCTCGGCGGGGTTGCTGTCAATCTTGTCACCAGCGCGCTGTTCCTGGCCCTGATCGCGGCGGAGCAGCCGCTGGCCGCGCTCGCCGCCGGTTACGGCGTGTCGGTACCATACAACCTCGTCGCCCTCGTCGGGGTCTGGCGCGCCGCCGGCCGCCACAAGGGCGACCGCGCCCACGCGGACCTCGCGCGCGTTATCACCCTCGTCGGCATGGCCCTGCTGACCGTGACTTGAGCGGCACGCCGCCCGGGGCTGCGCGAAAAAGTTCAAATTCATTTTACTTATCTCGCGATGTGTTTTAATATTTGAAAATACTAATATTATCGGGAGAGCACCAATGAAACGAGCAATTGTCGGCGGCCTTGCCGGCGCCGCGATTCTCTTGACCGCCCTGGCCGCCGGCGCCGAGACCGACCTCGACGCCTATACCAAGGCCAGCCGTAACGTCATCAAGGCCTTCGCGGAAAGCCTGCAGGCCGAATTGAAAAGCGCGATCGCGACGGGCGGCCCGGCTGCCGCCATCGAGGTGTGCAACGAGAAGGCGCCGGAAATCGCGCGCCGGCACGCCGAGGAAAACAACTGGGAGGTCGGCCGTACGAGCCTGAAATACCGCAATCCGAACAATGCCCCCGACCCGTGGGAGCAGGCGATACTGCAGTCCTTCGAGGACCGCAAGGCGGCCGGCGAGGACCCGGCGACCATCGACCATGCCGCGATCGTCATGCGGAACGGCAAGCGAGTGATCCAGTACATGAAGGCGATCCCGACCGCCGAGATCTGCCTCAATTGCCATGGCGGCGCGGAGGTGAAGCCCGAGGTGGCGGCGAAGCTGGCCGAGTTCTATCCCG
>JAOTVC010000348.1 GCA_029863585.1 Alphaproteobacteria bacterium
CAAGGCACCGGTGGCGGGCGCCGGCCCTTTCCTGGCCGTGAACATCATGGTGGTCTCGACCAGGGTCAGGTCCTGCATGAAATAGAAATCGACCGGGGCGCCGGGATTCTTGGCCAGGAATTTGGTCACCACCTCGGCGTTCAGGGTCATGAATTTGACCTCGCCCTGGGCCATGCGGGGAATGAGTTGATGGCTCCTGGCCACCACATAGGTGTTCTTGCCGATGGCATCGTAGATCTTCAACGCTTCGTCCAGGCGGCCGGGCCAGTACAGCGATCCCAGCGCCTTCCAATGGCTGGTCCAGGGTTCGATGGCGTATTGCCCCTTGTATTTGGGATCGGCCATTTCGGCATAGGTGCGCGGCAGGTCCTTCAGGGAGACCAGGGTCTTGTTGTAGCCCACGCCCTTCAACCGGTTTGAGTGGGCGAAGGCATAACCGGCGTAACCGGGCCGGCTGATATCGCCGGGCTTCACCGCGCCGGACTTGACCCGCGGGTTGATCTCCGCCAGCAGCGCTTCCCAGTCCTTGATTTTCGCCGCGTAGTTGCCACTGACGAAGGCCGGCATGTCGCCGCCGTTGGTGGTGTAGAAGGCAAGTTTCGGCTTCCCGCCGATATCCAGCGCCGCCATCATCTGGGACGTGAAGTTGTTGTCGGTTCCTTCGACAATATTGATCGCCTTGTTCAAGCCGAACCGCTTGTTGAACATCTGGTTCGCCTTCTTGATCAGGGCCGGGGTGGCGAGAAGCACCCGCGTCTGCGAACCATTGATCGCCTGCGGCTCCTTCTTCGCCTGCTCGACGAGGACCTTGAGCGCGTCGGCTCCGGCCGCCGAGGCCGGCTGAGGGGCCGCGGTCACCAGCGCCGCAATGGACAAGGAAACGATCGCGGGAAGCCCGCGGCAAAAAGCGGCAACACCCATGATGCCTTCCTCCCTTTATTTTTTTCGGTTTGACCGTCCGTCAAACAAGCTTTTGGAAATCGTAACAGCGGCGCCCTGAAATGTGGACTCCAATCATCTCGCCGGGTCGCTTGAAGGCCGTTTACCTGTGGATCAAGCCACGATATGGTTTCCGAAAATCAGTCGTCGCTTGCGAATGACGGAAATACTGGAAACAGGGAGACCGCCGTGAAATCGTCGAAATACTGGGTTGCGGCCATCGCAGTTGGTACGTTTCTCACCCAAGGTGTCGGCTTCGCGTTGAGCGCCGACAAGGACTGGAAGGACCTCATCGCCGCCGCCCAGAAAGAAGGCAAGGTAGTGGTCTTCGGCCCGGCGCATCAGGAAGTCAGACGCGTGCTTCCGGTCGCCTTCGAGAAGCGCTTCGGGGTCAAGATGGAATACATCGGCGGCCGCGGCAGTGCCGCGGCGGCCAAGCTCGCCAAGGAACGCGCGGCGGGGCTGTACACGGCGGACGCCGCGCTGGCGGGGATTCAGACCTTGGCGCGGCGATTCTACGCCGGCGGAATGCTGGACCCGGTCAAGCCTCTCTTATTGCCCGAGATCACGGACGGGTCGAAATGGAAGAAAGGCGAACCCTGGTTCATCGACCCGGAAAAGAAATACGCCCTCCGCCTGTTCAGTTACGTGGCCGAGCTCATCACCATCAACACCAAATTCGTGAAGCCGGAAGACTACAAGACCGCCAAGGACCTGCTCCTCAATCCCAAGTTCAAGGGCAAGATCGTCGCCCACGACCCCAGGCGCAGCGGCACCGGCAGCAACAAGGCGGCGCAGCTCTACCTCACCTACGGCGAAGCCTTCCTCAAGCAATTTTATGTCGACCAGAAGCCCCGGATCAGCCGCCGGGAGCGCCAGATCACGGATTGGCTGTTGCGCGGCACCTACCCGATCATCATGGGCGGCGATTTCGCGGAAATCGAAAAGATGCGCAAGGAGGGCCTGCCGGTGAAATCGGTCTTCGAACTTTCGGACCTGCCGGCCAGCCTATCGGGCGGCAACGGCAACCTGGTGGTCTTCAACAAGCGCCCGCACCCCGCCGCGACGAAGCTTTTGGTCAATTGGATCGCGTCCAAGGAAGGGCTGGAGGTCTATGCCCGGGCCAGCGGCCGCGCGGTGACGCGGAACGATATCGACGAGGCTTCCTTCCTGCCCGCGCAGCGGATCCCGAAGCCCGGCACCAAATACTTCGATACCTATGACTGGGAATTCTCTGTCAAGACCAAGCGTAAGGTGCGCGGCATCGCAAGGAAGCTGTTGAAGAAATAACGAAATTGCACCGTGGTCCGGTTTTGCCGGGTCACCCGGGAGGAGGTCAACTGATGGACACCGTATTTTATGTGGGAACCGAACAAGGCATGTTTACCGCGCGCAGC
>JAOTVC010000349.1 GCA_029863585.1 Alphaproteobacteria bacterium
ATCGCCTCAATGGCGCCGGCGTGGTGCGGCTTGAAGCCTATGCGTTTCATCATCGGGATGGTGAAGGCGCCCGAAGCCACCACATTGGCGACGGATGAGCCGGAAATCGAGCCGAACAGCGCCGAGCTTATGGTGGCGATCTTGGCCGGTCCGCCGCGCCATTGGCCGGTCAGAGCCGTCGCCAGCTCCATGAAAAAAGCTCCCGCGCCGCTGCGCTGCAGGAAGGCGCCGAAAATCATGAACGGAAAAACAAAGGTGGCGAAAGTGGCGGTGACCACGCCGAACATCGCCTCCTGGGTGGAGAAGGTGAACTCGATGATGCGGTCCACGGGCAATCCGGAATGGCTGAGTTTGCCAGGCAGATAGGGGCCGAAATAGAGTTGCAGCAGGAACAGGATGGCGATGATCGGTATTGCCGGCCCGAGCACCCGGCGGCTGGTTTCCAGGACCACCACGATCGCCGCGACCCCCATCCAGAAATCCCATTCATTGGGATCGCTGACCCGGAACATGGCGTAAGGCACATACTGGTCCATCCAGTAGCCGATGGAGGCGACCGCGAGCACGATGAAGACGAGATCGATGATGCTTGGCCGGTGCTTGGGCGCGCCGCGCCAGGCCGGGAATCCCAGGAAGACGAGAATTGCCGTGAACAGCAGATAAAAGCCGCGATTGGTCTCGGTAGAGACCAGGCCGAAGCCGGACGTATACATGTACCAGATGGCGAAGGCGGCCGCGATCAGCCCGTAAACGACGGCATAGGGGCCCGCAAGGGTGCGTTTGGTGCCCTCTACGGGCGGAAACCACTTGTCGAGTGCCATCATGAGCGATTCTTCGGGCGGCAGGAGAAAATGCGAAAAAACAGGCCGCCGCGGCCTGTCGCCGGGGCGGCCTGCCTGCTAGTTCAGCGTCACTCCTGCCAAAGGCCCTTGGATACGTAATAGGCCTTGGCGCCCGGATGCATGGGAACGCCAAGCGCCTCGAAGTTCTTCGTATCCGGTTCCATCTGCGCCCAGGCCTTGTGGCCCGCCGCCAGCCGGTCCCTGATCTCGGGCTGGTAGACCAGATTCAGAATGTCCTCCACGGCTTTCGCCGGGACCCGCTCATGGGCGACCCAGTACACCGTCAGATATGGCAGATCGACGTCGGGCACGCCCTTATAGGTCGTCGAGGGCATGGTGTCCGGCACGTAGAAGGGATAGGTGCTGGTGATCGCGGACATTTCCGATTCGCTGTAGGGCAGCACCACCGCGCCCTTGGTCTCCGCCAGCTCCTTGACGGCGGCAGCCGGCGCGGAGGACTGGCACAGCGCGTCGATCTGGCCGTTGCCGAGCGCCCGTCCGGCATCGGCGAAGGTCATCATGCTCGGCTCGACGTCCTCCAGCATGCCGAGTGCCCGCAATATGTTGGAGCAGTTGAACACGGTGCCTGAACCCGGCGGTCCGAGCGCCACTTTCTTGCCCTTCAGGTCCGCCAGGCTGGTAATGCCCGAACCGGGCAGGGTGACGAAATAGGTCGGACCCTTATAGGCCTTGGCGACGCCGCGGAACATGGTGCCCTTTTCGCCACTTTCGAAGGGACCTTCCGGCTTCTGCGCCATGAAGACATGGGCGCCGTAGACGATGCCCATATCCAACTCGCCCAGGATGATGCGTTTGGCGTTTTCCGTCGAGCCGCCGGTGGTTACCTGGGTGATGTTGTAGTTGGGCAGTTTCTCCGAAATGATCGTGCCGGCCGCACCGACCATATAGTACATGACACCGCCCGGATTGGATCCGCCCCAGGCGATGTTCGCTTTATCCTGGGCCGCTGCCGGCCCGCCCGCAGCGATGGCGCAAGCGGCGGCCAGGAAAATCAGTTTTCTCATGATCGTCTTCTCCCTTTTCACGTGTGAGGCGCGACTTTGCGCGCTTGGGCTGCAAAACCTGCTCATGCAACCGGGTTGGAAAGTTCTCCGATCCTGGAAACCGTGACGGAAACAATGTCGCCGGCTGCCAGATAACGCGGCGGATCGAACCCCAGGCCAACGCCGACAGGCGTTCCGGTGGCGATAATGTCGCCGGGCAAAAGCGTCATCGTCGCCGACAGGGTCTCAATCAGCGTCGGGATGTCGAAAATCAGATCGGCGAGCGACGCCTTCTGCCGTATCTCGCCATTGACCCGGGTTTCAAGCTCCAGCGCCGTGACGTCGCCGACCTCGTCGGCGGTCACCAAATAGGGCCCCATCGGTCCGAAGGTATCGAGGCTTTTGCCGATCAGCCACTGATTGTGCCTGCCCTGCAGCACCCGCGCGGTGACATCGTTGAGGATCGTATAGCCGAAAACGTAGA
>JAOTVC010000143.1 GCA_029863585.1 Alphaproteobacteria bacterium
GGTCAAGCTTCCCGACGGATTTGCCGCCCGGATCGGGGAATTCATGCCGCCGTCGCGGCCGCGCGGGTGCCGGGCGCTCCGCAAGCTGTCGGAACCCAAGCGGCTTTCCGAATGGCAGGCGCTCGGCGTGCGCCGCGCTGACGGCGCGGCGCTGCCAAAGCGGGACCTCATGGCCTCCTTGGTCGTGCCCGACGGCCCGGATGGCCCAGCCTACCTGGTTTACCGCAATTTCCGCACGACGCTCCGTTGGAACTGCTCGATATCTTTTGCCGCTGCGGTGGGAATCCTTGCCGACCGGATCGCACGGCGATAGATTGCCTGCCCCATGGAGATGACCCGGACCAGCGACACCGCCTTGGGTTTCCATTTTAGGATCCTCGCCTGCGGCGCGGCGTTCGCGCTTCTTGCCGGATGCTCGGAAACCAAGCTCCTGGTCCATACCGCGAAATCGCTGACCCGCGACGACGGCGGCTCCGCCCGGGGGACCTACAAGGTGGGCAACCCCTATCGGATCGGCGGGGTCTGGTACTACCCCAACGTCGATTACCGCTATCGCGAAACCGGCATCGCATCCTGGTACGGCCCCAAGTTCCACGGCAACCGAACTGCCAACGGCGAAAGGTTCGATCAGAATGCCATCACCGCCGCCCACCGGACCCTCCCACTGCCCAGCATGGTCCGGGTCACCAACCTGGAGAATGGCCGCGCCCTCAGGATTCGGGTCAACGACCGCGGTCCATACGCCCATGGGCGCATCAT
This sequence comes from Alphaproteobacteria bacterium, assembly GCA_029863585.1. Lineage (GTDB taxonomy): Bacteria > Pseudomonadota > Alphaproteobacteria > SMXQ01 > SMXQ01 > SMXQ01. The sequence continues at coordinate 760 of JAOTVC010000143.1, forward strand.
CGATCTTTCACGCCGGGCGGCCCAGCTTCTGGGGTTTTCCAGAAAGGGGACGGCCAAGGTGCGGATCGAGATCCTGCCCGATGAAAGCCGCCAGTTGGCGATGCTTTATCGAAACGGCCGCAACCAGGTGCAGATCGCCCGCGCAAATGGGAATGCACCGGTTCCGTCCGGCAGGCCCGCGGTCCGCGCGGCGCCCCGGATGGCCGTGACCAAGGCACCTCTCGAACCCGTCGGCGAGGGGAAGTCGGTGCCGCGCCGGGAATCTCCCGCCGGGACCGCCCCGCCAAAAGCCCCCGATCGTGAGGCCGGCTTGGAACCCCAGGCCGATGGTCAGGTCACCCAGGAGCCGGTGTCGGCGGCGCCGATGTACATTCAGGCCGGTGCCTTCGCCCAATTCGACAATGCCAACCGCTTGCGCGCCCGGCTTTCCGTCCTCGGCCGGACCGAAGTGGTCGGAGTCATGTACGGCGAGCAGCAGTTGTTCCGAGTCCGGGTCGGACCGATCCGCCGGCTCAGGCGGGCCGATGCGATTCTGGAGCGATTGATCGGCGCCGGCTATACCCAGGCCCAAATCGTGGTCGACGGCTGAGCGGCCCGGGGCGGCCCATCGAAGGACCGTCGTTACTTTGAGCAAACCAACGGACGCGATGACTATGAACGGAAAAACGCTTCCCCCCAAACTCGGTCGCCTGGCGGTCAGTACGCTGCTATGTCTGTGCGTCGCCGCGGTTATCGCCATGCCCGCCAGGGCCCTTGAGACCTCCGCCAAACAGGCGATTCTGATCGATATCGAGACCGGAACGGTGTTGTTGGAAAAGAACGCCGATGAACCGGTGCCGCCTTCGTCGATGAGCAAGATGATGACGGTCTACGTGGTGTTCGAACGCCTCAAGGAGGGCACGCTTTCCCTGTCCGATACCTTCGTGGTCAGCCGCAAGGCCTGGAAGCGGGGCGGCTCCAAGATGTTCGTCGAGGTCGGCAAGAGCGTGTCCGTCGGCGATTTGCTTCGGGGCGTCATCGTCCAGTCCGGCAACGATGCGGCGATCGTCCTGGCCGAAGGACTTGCCGGGGACGAAAAGGCCTTCGCCGACCGTCTCAACGAAAAGGCCAAGGAACTCGGCCTCACCAACAGCCATTTCAAGAACGCCTCGGGCTGGCCGGAGGACGGTCACCTGATGAGCGTTCGCGACATCGCCAGGCTTTCCATCAACACCATCCGGAAATTCCCCGAGCTCTATAAGATATACGCAGAGAAGACCTTCACCTTCTCGGGCATCCGTCAGGGCAACCGCAACCCGCTCCTTTACAAGAATATCGGGGCCGACGGCCTCAAGACCGGCCACACGGAATCGGCCGGCTACGGCTTGTCCGCTTCCGCGGTGCGCGATGGCCGCCGGCTGGTCCTGGTCCTCAACGGCCTGCCCAGCATGCGGGCGCGCTCGACCGAGTCCCACCGCCTGATGTCCTGGGGCTTTCGGGAGTTCCGCAATTTCTCCCTTTACGGCAAGGGCGACGAGGTGGCGACGGCGGACGTGTGGCTGGGCGCGGAAGAAACCGTGCCGTTGGTCATCGACCGGGATCTCAAGGTTACCCTGCCGCGCGGCGCGCGAAAAAAGGCGTCCGTCAAGGTCGTTTATACCGGCCCCATCCCGGCACCGATCGCCAAGGACGCGGAGATCGCCCACCTGGAAATCACCGCCTCCAACATCGAACCGATCAAAATCCCTCTCAAGGCCGGGAAGGGGGTGGAGCGGCTCGGCTTCATGGGGCGAGTCTCGGCGGGGCTGAGCTATCTCCTTTGGGGCACCCTCAAATAGCCGGGGCCGGCGCGTGAATGCCTTGGCGCGGGGAAAGCTCATCACCTTCGAAGGCGGCGAAGGCGCCGGCAAGTCGACCCACGCCAAGAGGCTGGCCAAATTCCTGGAGGGACGCGGCCTGGACGTGACGCGAACGCGGGAACCCGGAGGGTCCGAGGGTGCCGAAGAGATCCGCAGATTATTGGTGGAAGGCGCACCGGGCCGCTGGACCCCACTGACCGAGACTTTCCTCTATGCCGCCGCGCGAGCCGACCATGTCGCGCGGTTGGTCGAACCCGCTCTCGCTGCCGGCCGCTGGGTGATTTCCGATCGCTTCACCGATTCCACCCTGGCGTACCAGGGCTACGGCCATGGCCTCGACGCCGCCACGATCGAAACGGTCAACGCGCTTGCCGCGGGCGGGCTGATGCCCGACCTGACGGTGCTGCTGGACCTGCCCGTGGACGAGGGCCTGGCGCGGGCGGGGAAGAGGGCGGACGACGGCCCGCTCGCCGGCCGGGAAGACCGCTATGAACGCATGGACCGCGCGTTCCACCAGCGGCTCAGGGACGGCTTTCGCGCCATCGCCGCCGCCGATACGGCGCGTTGCGTCGTCATCGACGCGACCCGGCCCGTCGACGACGTGGCCGCGGCGATTGCCGCCGCGGTCACCGAAAGGCTGCTCGACCCATGAGCCTGCAAGAGACCGAATCGCAATCGGGCGGCGCCCCGGAGCCCAGGGCCAACCCGATCCTCTTGGGCCATGAACGGGCCGAGGCCACCCTTGCCGAAGCGGCACGTTCAGGCCGCCTGCATCACGCCTGGCTGGTGACCGGCCCAAGGGGCATCGGCAAGGCCACCCTGGCCCACCGCTTCGCCCGCTGGCTGCTTGCCGGTCGGGCGGAGGAGACCACCCAGGATGCCCTCTTCGCCGATGCCGCGCCGGCTGGAGACGGCCTCTGGCTCGATCCCAACGACCCCCTGTTTCACCGCATCGCCACCGGCGGCCATGCCGACCTCATGGTCGCGCAGCGTGAGTATGACGAGCGCGCCAAGCGCCTGCGCTCGGAAATCGTCGCCGCCGACGTGCGCAAGGTGTCGGGGTTCCTCTCGCTCACCGCGGGCGAGGGCGGCTGGCGGGTGGTGATCGTCGACGGGGCGGAGGACATGAACCGGCACGCCGCCAACGCGCTCTTGAAGACGCTGGAGGAGCCGCCGTCGCGCACCGTGCTCCTGCTGGTCAGTCACGCGCCGGGGCGGCTGCTCCCCACCATCCATTCGCGGTGCCGCAAGCTGCCTCTCAAGGCGCTGGATCAAGCCACGGTAGAGAGTTTGCTGGGTGTCTACCGTCCGGAACTGGCGCCCGACGAGACGGCCCAGCTCGCGGCCCTGGGCGAAGGGTCCATCGGCCGAGCCCTGGAACTCGCGGATGCCGGCGGACTCGCGCTCTACGGCGAGTTGATCGCCCTGATCGCGCCCCTGCCGCAGCTGGATACGGTGCGTCTGCATGGTCTGGCCGAAGCGCTGGCCAGGGCCCGGCCCGAGCCCGGCACCCGGGACCCTTTCGAGGTGGCGGCCGGATTGCTCGGCTGGTGGCTGGCCCGGTTGATCCGGGCCCGGGCGGTGGGACGGCTGCCGCCTGAGCTGGTGGCGGGAGAGGGCGAGGTCATGGCCCGGCTCGCCGCGGCCGGCAACCTTGATCAATGGGTTGAGGTATGGGAAAAGATCAACCGCCTGTTTGCCCGCGCAAGCAGTGTCAATCTCGACCGTAAGCAGGTGCTGCTCAACGCCTTTTTCGCGCTGGCCCGCGTCGCGTCCTGAGCGGCGGTCCAAGTCCCGGAAGGATCACGCCCATGGCCGCCGAGCCCTATTACGTCACGACGCCGATCTATTACGTCAACGACGTTCCCCATATCGGCCATGCCTACACGACGCTGGCCTGCGACGCTCTGGCCCGGTTCATGCGTTTGGACGGGCGGCGGGTGATGTTCCTAACCGGCACCGACGAGCACGGTCAGAAGGTGGAAAAGGCCGCCGACGATCTCGGCATCAGCGCCCAGGATCTGGCCGACCGCAACTCCGCCAACTTTCGCGATTTGGCCGCCCGCATGGGATACAGCAACGACGACTTCATTCGCACCACGGAGCCACGCCATATCGAAGCGGTTCAGCACCTCTGGCGCGTCCTTCTCGAGCGCGGGGAGATCTACCTCGGCACCTACGCCGGCTGGTATTCGGTGCGGGACGAAGCCTTTTTCGCCGAGTCCGAACTCATCAAGGGCGCAGACGGCAAGCTGCTGGCGCCGACCGGCACCGGCGCGGAAGTGGAGTGGGTGGAAGAGCCTAGCTACTTCTTCCGCCTGTCCGCCTGGCAGGACCGGCTGCTGGAATTCTACGACGCCCATCCCGATTTCATCGCCCCCCACAGCCGTCGCAATGAGGTTGTCAGCTTCGTTTCCGGCGGCCTTCATGATCTCTCGGTTTCGCGCACCAGCTTCAAATGGGGCGTGCCCGTGCCCAACGACCCGGGTCATGTGATGTATGTCTGGCTGGATGCGCTCACCAACTACCTGACGGCGGTGGGCTATCCGGATACCGATTCGGAGACCTTCCGGACCTTCTGGCCCGCCGACCTCCACATGGTAGGCAAGGACATCCTGCGCTTCCATGCGGTCTATTGGCCGGCCTTCCTGCTGGCGGCGGGCATCGAGCCCCCCAAGCGGGTCTTCGCCCATGGCTGGTGGACCAACGAGGGCGAGAAAATTTCAAAATCGCTCGGAAATGTCATCGACCCGCTGACCCTGGTGGAGGAATACGGCCTCGACCAGGTGCGCTATTTCCTCCTGCGCGAGGTCCCGTTCGGGAACGACGGCGATTTCTCGCGTTCCGCCATGGTCCAGCGCGTCAACGGCGATCTCGCCAACGGCATCGGCAATCTTGCCCAGCGGACCTTGACGCTGATTCATAGGAACTGCGAAGGACGCGTGCCTGATCCGGATAAGGGAAAGATCGACGGACCGGACGATATCGATTTGCGGCTGGCTTGCGGCCCCAGCCTGCTTGCGAAGATGCGCCAGGACTTGGAACAACAGAGATTTGATATCGCGCTGCAGGAAATGATGGCCGCGGTGGCCAAAGCCGATGTCTATATCACCGCCAACGAGCCATGGGCGCTGAAGAAGACGGATCCCGCGCGCATGGCGACCGTGCTTTACACCCTGGCCGAGGCGATCCGTTCCATCGCCATCCTGGCCCAGCCAATCATGCCGGACGCGGCGGCCCGCCTGTTGGACCAGCTCTCCGTGCCCGAGGACGCGCGTAGTTTCGCTCACGTCGAAGATCAAGAGATCCATTGGTCCCTGACGCCTGGAACGCCGCTTCCCAAGCCAGAGGGCGTGTTCCCCCGGCTCGAGGACAAGGCCGAGGCCTGAGCCGGCCCGAACCAGGCGTCGGTTGACACAATGGGCCTCCGATGTGACCCTATCGTCACAAACTGCCCGGCCCGCAATAGGGCCATTTCGACTGTCAAATGGGAGACAATCCAATGTTGCGAAACCTGATTTCTGGACTGGGCAGCCTCGCGGCGGTGGCGGCGCTCAGCACGGCGGCAAGCGCCGCGGGCCCCTCCGTGGAAGAATTCTACAAGGGCAAGCGGATGCGGGTCGTCATCTCGACCTCGCCGGGCGGTGGGTACGACATCTATGCCCGCTTCGTGGCCCGCCACCTGGAACGCTTCATTCCCGGCAAGCCCAACATCATTGCCCAGAACATGCCGGGCGCGGGCCACCGCCGGGCGGCCCAGTATCTGGCGCTCAAGGCACCGCGGGACGGCTCTGTGATCGCCACCATGAGCCAGGGCCTGCCGTTCGCCCAGATCGTCTGGCCCGAAAGGCACAAGCGGATCGATTCCGGGAAGTTCATCTGGATCGGCAATGTCAACGAAGGCAACAACGTCCTGATGCTGTGGCACACCACGGGCGTGAAAACCTGGCAGGATCTGCGCAATAAGGAGATCGTCGTCGGCGGCACCGGGGCGGGTTCCACCTCCGGCCAATATCCCCGTGCGCTCAATAATATGCTCGGCACCAAGATGAAGATCATCCTGGGCTTCAAGGGCGGTTCGCAGATGAACCTCGCCATGGAGCGGGGCGAGATCGACGGACGCGGCTCCAACGCCTGGGCTTCGATCAAGAGCATCACGCCGCAATACCTGAAGGAAAACAAACTGATCCTTCCCATCCAGATGGGCCTGACGCGCGCCAAGGGCCTCGAAAATGTACCGCTGATCTGGGAATTGGGCCGCAACGAGGCCGAGACGAAGGTTCTCAAGCTGATGGTCATGGCGTCGCGCATCGGACGGCCGACCCTCACACCGCCGGGCGTTCCGGCCGACCGGGTCGCGGCACTCCGCGCCGCGTTCGACGCGGCCGTCTCCTCGAAGGCCTTCGTCGACGAGGCCGCGAAGCGCCGACTGGAGATCAATCCGGTTTCCGGCATCGAGGTGCAGAATGTGGTGAAGGAGATCCTCGCGACGCCGCCTGAACTGGCCAAGCTGGCCCGTGCCGCCGTCACCAAGGGCAAGGTCTTCAAATGCACCGCCCTGGTGAAGGACAAGAAGATGTGCCGCACCGCGAAGAAAAAGAAGAAGAGCAAAAAGTCTTCCTGAGACCTGTTACGAAGTGAGATTTGAGGCGGTGCCGATGTGCACCGCCTTTTTTTCGCTGCGTTCCGCCCCTTTCGAGGCCGCTATCGTTCAGAAATCGTTTACCGTTTGTCCCCTAGGGTAAAATGCTCCAATAGCCGCGGGGTGCGAGCTCGATTAGCCTCGGGAATCTGCCCGGGCGGCGACTTGAATCATCCGGTTGCGGAATAGTATTGGGAATGGCCATGTCGATACGAATTCTGACGGTCCTTGCGGTGGTGCTTCCGGTCCTGGCGGCGTGCGGCTTCGGGGAACCGGACTTTGCCCGGGGTATGGCGGCCTACGAGAAAGGCGACTATGCCACGGCCTTGAAGGACTTCGAGCCCCTCGCCAAGAAGGGCGACGCCAGGGCGATCTTTCAAATCTCCACTATGATGGCCGAAGGCAAGGGCATGAAGGCCAACCAGGCCCAGGCGGCCAAGTTGCGCTACAACGCCGCCGAAAAGGGCCACCGGGAAGCCCAATACAGCCTCGCCAAGATGTTCCTTGCGGGCCAGGGCGTCAAGACCGACAAGGTCCTGGCGGTCCATTTCATGCGCATGGCCGCCAAACAGAACGACGCCCGTGCGCAGATGGAACTGGCGGAGATCTTGCTGAAAGGCAAGGGGCCAAAGCGCGACACCGCGGAAGCGGCGGAGTGGTACCGCAAGGCCGCCGAGGGCGGCAACGTCGAAGCGACCTTCAAGATGGGCGAATTGTACGCCGAGGGCATCGGCGTCAATTGGGATTACGTGGAAGCGGCGGCGTGGTACCGCAAGGCGGCGGAAAAGAATCATCTTACCGCGCAATACAATTACGCTCTCTTGCTGGAAAAGGGCCAGGGCGCGGGTAGGGATCCCGCCATGGCGGCCCAGTGGTACCGCAAGGCGGCGGAACGGGGCCATGCCGGGGCGCAGTTCAAAGTCGGACAGGCCCATGCCAACGGCGAAGGCGTGCCCAAGGATTCGGTCAAAGCCGTCGCTTGGTTCCGCAAGGCGGCCCTGGCCGGACACGGCGGCGCGCGCACCGAGCTGGGCCAGCATTACGCCAGCGGCGACGGCGTGGCCAAGGACGAGGTCCAAGCCTTCATGTGGTACAGCCTGGCCACCATCGTCGGTGACAAGACCGCGATCCGCAAACAGGAAGAGCTGCGCGAACGCATGTCCGAGGAGCAAGTTTCCAAGGCGCAATCGCTCACCTGGCAGCGGCTTGAAGCGGAAAAGATCAACTGAATGGCGCGGCGGCCCGCGGTCTTTTGACAGCGCCCCGCACTCCAACCCAAAAACCGCGGCGGCAGCGGCGCAAGGGGCGTACACCGGCCAGCCAGGAGTGGTAAACTCCCGCGCCGAGACCAACGGATCCGCGCGAAAGTCCATCCATGCTGATCGACAGCCACTGCCACCTCGACTTCCCCGACTTCCATGGCGAACGCGACGCGGTCATCGACCGCGCCCGGGCCGCCGGCATCAAGGGAATGCTGACGATCTGCACCAGGCTGGGCGACGCGGCGAAAATCCGCTCGATCGCCGATACGCACGAAGGCATCTGGTGCTCACAAGGGGTTCACCCCCATGAAGCGGAACATGCGGCGGAGGTGACGGCGGAGGATCTGATCGCCCTGACAGGCGAGGACAAAGTCGTCGGCATCGGCGAGACGGGGCTGGATTTCTATTACGAGCATTCGCCGCGCGACATCCAGGAACGAGTCTTCCGGGCCCATATCGAAGCCGCCCGCGAAACCGGATTGCCGTTGATCGTCCATACCAGGGACGCCGATGAAGAGACCGTCCGAATCCTCGGCGAGGAACAGGCCAGGGGGCGGTTTCCCGGGGTGATCCATTGCTTCAGCGCCGGCCCGGAGGTCGCCCGTTGTGCGCTGGAACACGGCATGTATATCTCGTTTTCCGGAATCGTGACGTTCAAGAACGCGCAGTCAGTGCGCGATGTGGCGGCCGAAGTGCCGCTGGAGCGCCTCCTGGTCGAAACCGACGCGCCGTACTTGGCACCGGTGCCCATGCGGGGCAAACGCAACGAACCGGCCTTCACCGCCCATACCGCGGCCTATGTCGCAAAACTCAGAGGTCTCGCCCTGGAAGAGTTCGAGCGCATCACCACAGACAATTTCTTCGCCCTGTTCGCCCGCGCCGAGCGGGCCGGACTCCCCTCGTAACCGAGCCCGGCGGCGGAAAAGGGAGCGGGCCCAAGAATGCGCATCACGATACTGGGATCCGGCTCGGCGGGCGGCGTGCCGATGATCGGCAATCAGTGGGGCGCCTGCGATCCCGCCAATCCCAAGAACCGGCGGCGGCGAGCCTCGATCCTGGTCGAGCAGGGAGAAGCGGCACTCCTTGTCGATACCGGGCCCGATGTCCGTGAACAGCTGATCGATGCCCGGGTCATGCGCCTCGACGGCATTCTTTACACCCACACCCATGCCGACCACACCCACGGCATTGACGAAATCCGCGCCCTCAACCGCCTGCAGAGAATGGTGATACCCGCCTACGGCACTGAGAATGACCTCGGACTCTTAATGAAGAAATTCTCTTATATCTTTGATGAACCAGGAGAATACAACGGAAAGATTGCTTTCTATAAACCGTGCCTGGAGGCCCATGTCCTGACCCATGGCGCCGCCCTAAACATCGCCGGGATTCCCGTCCTACCGTTCGAACAAGACCACGGTTTCATGGTTTCCACAGGCTACCGATTCGGCCCGATCGCCTATACCACCGACGCCGTCGAACTGCCCGAACAGGCATTCGAGGCGCTATCGGGTATCGACACCTGGATCATCGGCTGCCTGCAGCACGAACCCCATCCGACCCACGCCCATCTCGCGCGGATCCTCGAGTGGATCAATAGGGTAGGGCCGAGGCGCAGCGTCCTCACTCATCTTTCGATGCGCATCGACTACGACGAACTTTCCGCCCGACTGCCGGACAACGTCGTTGCCGGTTACGACGGCATGGTGGTGGAACCCGGGGTGGACCGGCCCAATTAGCGGAACGGGCCCAATCGGCTTACCATGCGTATCCCGCCGAACCGTAACGGTTCCCGGATAGCGCTTTATATCAAAGACTTACGTTATATCCCAATATTTTCCATAATATACATTATGCGATATA
>JAOTVC010000351.1 GCA_029863585.1 Alphaproteobacteria bacterium
GCGTGCGAACCGCCGCGCCTCGACCGGGGCCGGCCTGTCGTGGGCCGGCCCTTTTCTTTGCACCGCAGGGGGCACTTTACCCCGCAGCCCATCCCGTCCTGGCCATTTTAAATGTAGGGGGGTATGGAGTGGCAGCGACGCCGCAGCCGCGCCGCAGCGCCTCTGGGGGATGAACATGAGATAGCTCGAGCCAGCCGATCGAGGGGCTTTACCCACGGCCCCTCAAGCCCCTGAGCGACCAGCTCCAGGGGCTGATCCGGCGCCGGCTATGGCTCGCTCAAGGTGTTGATCGCCATGTTCTTAGGGCTGGCCGTCGGCATCCCGATCGGGCCGTCGGTGGGCTGGGTCGAACCCAACGCCGTGGGCGGACCGGCGAGGACCCGGTGATCCAGGCGTCCGCGGCCGACCGTTAGCAGAGTTTGCGGCGCGCCCCGATCAGGTCACCAGAATGGCGCGGAAGTCGTTCACGTTGGTGTAGGTCGGGCCGGTGGTCACCAGCCCGCCCGTGGCCGTGAAAAAGCCATAGGAATCATTGTCATCCAGCATCGCCCGGGCATCGAGGCCAAGCGCCCGGGCGCGGTCCAGGATATCGGGCCCGATGACGGCGCCGGCATTGTCGCCGCCGCCGTCGAACCCGTCCGTGTCGCAGGCCAGGGCATAGATCCCGTTGGCTCCGTCCAGGGCAAGAGCAAGCGCCAGCAGGAATTCGCCGTTGCGTCCGCCGCGTCCCCGGCCTCTGATGGTGACCGTCGTTTCACCGCCCGAGATCAGCACGCGGGGCCGGTCCCGCACAGCGCGCGTCCGGGCCGCCATGCCGCCTGCGACCTCCCGCGCCTCACCTTCTACCGCATCTCCCAGGTTTTCGACCGCGAAGCCCAGGTCTTCGGCTTTCCGAACCGCGGCCGCGAGCGCCAGGCCCGGGGTGGCGATCATGTTGATCTTTTGTCTGCCCGCGGGGGGCGGGGGCGCCGGGTTGGCAAGAATCGCCTGCCTGATGCGGTCCTCGACGGCAACGCCGTAGCGCGCGAGCACCGCGAGCGCCCGGCTGCCGTCCTCGACCGTCCGCAACATAGGGCCGCCGCCGATAACGGCGGGATCGTCGCCGGGCACGTCGGAAATGATGTAACTGACGCAGGCCGCGGGACCGGCCGCGGCCGCGAGCCGGCCGCCCTTGATCGCCGACATGGCGCGGCGCACGCGGTTCATTTCTGAGATCGGAGCACCACTTGCAAGAAGGGCGCGGGATATGTCTTGCTTGTCGGCGAGCGTGAGGCCCGGGGCAGGAAGACACATCAGCGCGGAGCCGCCGCCCGCGATCAGGGCGATGACCTGATCATGGGCCCCGGCCAAGCGGACGGTATCGAGGATACGCCGCGCCGCGGTCACCGACGCCTCATCGGGCACCGGGTGGCCCGCCTCCATCACTTCGATCGCGCGCGTCGGCACCCGGTAGCCGTACTGGGTGACAACCACGCCTTCACAGGGATAAGGCCAGGCCGCCTCGAACGCCTGGGCCATGGCACCTGCCGCCTTGCCGCAGCCGACCACAATGGTCCGTCCACGGGGCGGGGCGGGAAGGATTTCGGGCGTGATCAGTTTGGCCGGCTGGGCGGCGTCCACCGCTGCCAGGAACAGCGACCGCAGAACCGTATCGGGCGTCAAGTCTTGGGCCAAGATCGTTCCCTCTTGGGCACGGGCGAAAGCCGGCGCCCATCCGCCTTACCACAAGGGCCCTGGCCACCGCAGTACCTTCTCCGGTTGCCCACGCGCCCCATGGGGCAATGGGAAGCAATCCGGCGCTGCAACTATGATGTATTGTTTCGGGGAGTGTGAAACCGCGTGTGGACACCGGCGGCGGCGGCGGACACCGGGTTCGGTCGCGTCCGGGCCGCGGTCAAAAGATCAAGGCAGCAGCGTAGATAATGCCGATCCACAACAGGCTGGAGGCCCCGACGATGAATAACAACGTTCGACGCGCCGTCCACTTTCCCGGATCGGTGTCCAACTCAGTTTTCGCCCCTGAGCCCTCCAGGGGAAAACGCCGCTCGGTGTCGCTTCTCGATACAGACATGTGATCAGGCTCTCCCAACTGAGACTGTTAGCTTGCAGCGCGATTCGTTAACAGTTGGTTAAACCACTCGAAACCGTTCGTATAGCACTTCTGTTAACCATAATTTTCGACATACCTGATCTGGGTCTGATCCACAGACTCCTACATGATATTGAATCGATTGTTTCACGGGGTTTACGGTTTTGCGGCTTGGCCGATCCCAGAAACTTTTTCGCCGATGGGCCCGCAAACGGGCCGCGGGCGGGCCCTGCGTG
>JAOTVC010000352.1 GCA_029863585.1 Alphaproteobacteria bacterium
CGGCGGATGTGTGCCGAATGGGGTTCGGATCGCCAAGCTTGGCAGCGACGGGTGGGGGCAGCTTGCGCGCGCGCGTTCCGGCTTGCGAAAGATTGACCTGCCCGCGGCCGTCCGCGTGTCGCTGCCCGCGGTCTGGGACCTTGACGAGGTGGTCGCCGTACCCCACTTAAGTCATCGACAGGATAGGGAAAATTCGAAGGCTTTGCCAGTTGAGGAATTTGCCTTTGTTCCGGTGCGGCCGTTGAGTGCGGCGACATTTCATTGCGCCGCGGGGTTTCCGTGAAGGCAGATTTCCGGTATCCTGTCGTGCTTGGCATTGCCGTGCCGGGGCGATGCGGGGTGGGGTCGAACCGGCAATATAAAGGATTTCCAAATTGAACCTGTTCAGTCGAAATCTGGCGGTCTGGGTCATCATCATTGTTCTCCTGGTCGCGCTATACAGCGTGCTGGGCGAAAACGCTGCGCACAAATCCGACAGCGAGATCGCCTACTCTGACTTCATTGCTGAAATTGAAGGCAGCAACGTCAGCAACGTGGTCATCCAGGGCCACCGGATCACAGGCCATTACAAGGACAGCCAGCAGGAGTTCTTCACCAGGACTCCCGAAGCCGATCCAGGTTTGATTCCGCTGCTGCGCAATAGCGGTGTCCATTTCAAGGTCGAGGAGAGCGACGACGGATCGCGATCGCTGTTCGATATCATGATTGGCTGGTTCCCGTTCCTGCTGTTGATTGGCGTGTGGATCTTCTTCATGCGCCAGATGCAGGGCGGCGGGGGCAAGGCCATGGGCTTCGGAAAGTCCCGCGCCAAGCTGCTGACCGAAAAATTCGGCCGGGTCACTTTCGACGACGTTGCCGGTATCGACGAGGCGAAGGTCGAGCTTGAGGAGGTCGTCGACTTCCTGCGCGATCCCCAGAAATTCCAGCGCCTCGGGGGCAAGATACCGAAAGGCTGCCTGCTGGTCGGCCCGCCGGGAACCGGCAAGACGCTGCTGGCGCGGGCGATCGCGGGCGAGGCCAATGTACCGTTCTTCACGATTTCCGGCTCCGACTTCGTCGAGATGTTCGTCGGCGTCGGCGCGTCGCGCGTCCGCGACATGTTCGAGCAGGGCAAGAAGAATGCGCCGTGTATCATCTTCATCGACGAAATCGACGCCGTCGGCCGGCACCGGGGCGCGGGCCTCGGCGGCGGCAATGACGAGCGCGAGCAGACCTTGAACCAGCTTCTGGTCGAGATGGACGGCTTCGAGGCCAATGAGGGCGTGATCCTGATCGCCGCCACCAACCGGCCCGACGTGCTGGACCCGGCGCTGTTGCGCCCCGGCCGATTCGACCGTCAGGTGGTGGTCCCAAATCCAGACATTCTCGGCCGCGAAAAGATCCTGAAAGTGCATCTGCGCAAGGTGCCGCTGGCGCCAGACGTGATCCCCCGGACAATCGCCCGCGGCACGCCGGGCTTCTCGGGCGCGGACCTTGCCAACCTTGTGAACGAGGCGGCCCTGCTGGCTGCGCGCAAGAATCGCCGCGTGGTGACCATGCAGGACCTCGAAGACGCCAAAGACAAGGTGTTGATGGGCACCGAGCGGCGCTCCATGGTCATGAGCGACGAGGAAAAGCGGCTTACGGCCTACCACGAAGCGGGACATGCGGTGGCGGCCCTCAATTCGCCGGTATCGGATCCCATTCACAAGGCGACCATCATTCCCCGCGGACGCGCGCTCGGCATGGTCATGCGGCTGCCGGAGCGCGACGAGTACTCGATGGCGCGGGACAAGCTGGAGGCCAATCTCGTTGTCGCGATGGGCGGCCGGATCGCCGAGGAAATGATCTTCGGCTACGACAAGGTGACGACCGGTGCTTCGGGCGACATCGCGCAGGCCACGCGCACGGCGCGCAGTATGGTCACAGTCTGGGGCATGAGCGACAAGCTGGGCCCGCTGCGCTACAACGAGGATCAGGAGGAAATCTTCCTCGGACATTCGGTGACGCAGACCAAGAACGTGTCGGGCGCCACCGCCAAGCTGATCGACGAGGAGGTGCGCCGGATCGTCGACGAGGCTTATGCCGCCTGCGAGAAGATCCTGAAGGAAAACAAGAATCAGCTGGTGGCGGTGGCCGAGGCGCTGCTGGAATACGAAACCCTGACCGGTGAGGAAATCGAGGCTGTCGCGCGCGGCGAGTCGATCGTCCGGCCCGAGGACGACAGCGCACCGCCCAGCGGCGCGAAATCCTCGGTGCCGAGTGCCGGCAAGGTCGGGATCGACCCCAATCCGAAGCCACAGCCGGAAAGCTGAAACCGCCGGTTGCGCATGTTGC
>JAOTVC010000354.1 GCA_029863585.1 Alphaproteobacteria bacterium
ACGATCTCGGCCGCGGCCTTGGAGGCCGAATACGGGTCCGCGCCCCCCAAAGGATCTGTCTCACGAAACGCCCGGCCGTCCTCTTTGTTCTCGTAGACCTTGTCGCTGGTGACCACCAGGACCGCCTGCAATCCGTCCACGGCGCGCAGGGCATCGAGCAGGTTTACCGTTCCCATTACGTTGGATGCGAAGGTCTCCACGGGCTCGCGGTAGGAGCGCCGGACGAGAGCCTGCGCCGCCATATGGATGACAATTTCGGGGCGCGCCTCGGCGACCGCCCGCCGCACGACGTCGGTACCGCGGATATCCCCGATCTGCGAGGAAATATCGGAGCCGACGGCAAGGATGTCGAAGGCGTTGGGATCGGTGTCGGGCGCCAGCGAGAGGCCGTGGACGCGTGCGCCCATCTGCGCCAACCAGAGCGCTGTCCAGGCGCCCTTGAATCCGGTATGCCCTGTCAGAAGAACACGCCGCTCCCGCCAGAAATCCGGACTGATCCTGCTCCCCGCCATCGCGCCGGACTCAGCTCCAGACCCGCCAGGGCGGGTTTCCGGATGCCCAGAGCTGTTCGAGGAGGTTCTTCTCCCTCAGCGTATCCATCGCTTGCCAGAACCCGTCATGCTTGAAGGCATGAAGCTGTCCGTCCGCAGCGATGCCCTGCAGCGGCTCCGCCTCCCAGGGGGTGCCGTCGCCGGCGATCCGGTCCAGCACGCTGGTCTCCAGAACGAAGAAACCGCCGTTGATATAGCCGGCGCCGCCAGAGGGTTTCTCGACAAAACGCTTGACCCGGCTGTCACCGTCCAGCTCCGTCGCCCCGTACCGCCCGGGCGGACGCGTCACCGTCATGGTTGCTTCGCAGCCATGCGATTTATGGAACGCGATGAGCGTCCTGATGTCCACATCCGAGACTCCGTCGCCATAGGTCATGCAGAAGCTCTCGCCGGGGGTCAGGTGCGGGCCGATCCGCTTCAACCGTCCGCCGGTCATCGAATTTTCGCCCGTGTCCGCCAGCGTGACGCGCCACGGCTCCGACACCGAGTTGTGGTATTCGATCTCGTTGCGGCCGAGATCGACCGTGATGTCGGACCGGTGCAAGACGTAATTGGCGAAATACTCCTTGATCATATAGCCCCTGTAGCCCAGGCAGACGACGAAGTCGGTCACGCCGTGATGGGCATAGAGCTTCATGATGTGCCAGAGAATCGGTCGTCCCCCGATCTCGATCATGGGCTTCGGGCGCAGATGGGATTCCTCCGAGATCCGGGTCCCGAACCCGCCTGCGAGTATCACGGCCTTCATTCAACTATCCACGCGTCGGTTGCTGTTGGGCCAAGGCATAATGCAAGACCTGCCGGCGTGCAATGACGACCCGGCGCGGGACTCGCCTCCGGCCTCTCCGCGATCCGACGATTCCCGGTCGGCGCACCCGGGTGCCGACGCATTCCCGGCCACAGGCGGTGGCTCGCCGCACGCCTCTCAGCCCAACACGTTCCGGAAATACGCGATCGTCTCCTTCAGCCCGTCCTCCAGCGAGACCTTCGGTTCCCAGCCGAGGATTTCGCGCGCCTTCGTGATGTCCGGGCAGCGCCGCGGCCGGTAGTCGGGCGGCGAGGGCCGGAATTCGATCTCGGCCCTGGATCCTGTAAGGCGCAGGATCTCCTCGGCCAACTCGCGGACGGTGATCTCGTGCGTGGTGCCCAGATTGATCGGACCCATCACCTCGTCCGGCGATTTCATCAGCCGCGCCAGGCCGTCCACCATGTCGCTGACATGGCAGAATGTCCGGGTCTGCGCACCGTCGCCGTAGAGGGTGATCGGCTCGCCCCGCAGCGCCGCGATGATGAAGTTGGAGATCACCCGCCCGTCGCCCGGATGCATGCGCGGCCCGTAGGTGATGAAGATGCGGGCGATCTTTGCGATCATCCCGAACTGGCGGTGATAGTCGTTGATCAGCGTCTCGCCGCAGCGCTTGGCCTCGTCGTAGCAGGAGCGCGGGTCCAGGGGATTGACGTGGCCATGATAGTCTTCGGGCTGCGGGTGGACTTCCGAATCACCGTAGACCTCGCTGGTCGACGCCTGCAGGATTTTCGCCCCGGTGCGCTGCGCGAGGTCGAGCATGTTTATGGTGCCGAGCACCCCCGTCTTGGTCGTCTGCACCGGGTGGTAACGGTAGTGGATGGGCGAGGCGGGACAGGCAAGGTTGTAGATCTCGTCAACCTCGACCTGAAGCGGCACGGTCACATCATGGTGGAGCGCCTCGAAATCGGGATTCGACAGGACGTTGGCCAGGTTCCGCCGCGTGCCGGTGAAATAG
>JAOTVC010000353.1 GCA_029863585.1 Alphaproteobacteria bacterium
CCGCAAAGCGGCGGCTCAGGGCTATGCCCGGGCCCAGCACAGCCTCGCGTTCATGTTCCGCTATGGCCGCGGCGTGCGCCACGACTATGACGAGGCGGTGAAGTGGTTCACCAAGGCCGGCCAACAGGGGTTTGCGGATTCGATCAAGTGGCTGCGCCGGGCCGCCGAGCAGGGCCATGCCGGGGCCCAATACAGCCTCGGGCATCTCTACGGGACCGGTCGCGGCGTCACCCAGGACGGGGCCGAGGCCTTGAAATGGTATGCCGAAGCCGCGGAACAGGGGCATGCCGGGGCCATGAGCGCCCAAGCCCGGCTATTGGCGACCGCCAGGGACGATGCGGTGCGCGACGGCAAGAAGGCGGTAGAGCTGGCCGACCGCGCCATGCGGGCAAAGCGCACGGTTGATACCCTGGATACCCTGGCTGCCGCCTATGCCGAGGTGGGGCGGTTCTCCGCCGCGGTGCAGATGCAGTTGCAGGTGCTCGAAATGCTCCGCGTGCAGGGGGTGTCGGCCAAGCGGGTCAATGCCTATCGCCGGCGGCTGGCGCTCTACAAGGACAAGAAGCCCTACCGGGAATGACCGCCGGCTTGACAGGATCGAATGCAGCCCCTATGGTCGCGCCCGCTTCCGCCCGAAGGGCGGTGAAAAGGACGGAAAGATGAAGGTTCTCAACTCTCTCAAGTCGGCCAAGACCCGCGACAAGAATTGCCGTGTCGTGCGGCGCAAGGGCCGGATCTACGTCATCAACAAGCGCAACCCGCGGTTCAAGGCGCGCCAGGGCTGAACCCGTGCGCCGCGCCGAACGACCGAGCCGCCCCTCCGGGCGGCTTTTTTGCGCGCGGCACAGGCGCAGTCTTGAAGCCTGCCCCCGGCTAATGCCGGCGCCGATCAATCCTGGATGGGGTGGATGCGCAAGACGTTGGTCGCCCCGGGGGTGCCGAACGGAACCCCGGCGGTCACCACCACCTTTTGACCCTTGCGGGCGAAGCCCTCCCGGGCCGCTACCCGTGCGGCGCGGGCCACCATCTCGTTGAACGAGCGCACGTCGCCGGTGATCACCGCGTGAACGCCCCAGACCAAGGCCATGCGCCGGGCGGTCTCGCGGCTGCCGGTGAGGCACATGATGGGCACGTCCGGGCGCTGGCGCGAGGCGCGCAAGGTAGTGGACCCGGAGGTGGTATAGGTGACGATCACCGCGGCCGAGACCGTCTCGGCCACCGAGCGCGCCGCGGCGGTGATGGCATCGGCGTCGTTGCCAAGCGCTGCCACCCGGGCCGCATCGGTGATGGCGTGGAAGTGGGGATCGCGTTCCACCCGGCGGATGATGCGATCCATCATGGTCACGGCGGCCGGGCCGTGCGCGCCGACCGCGGTTTCCGCCGACAGCATCACCGCATCGGCGCCGTCGTAGACGGCGGTGGCGACGTCGGAGGCCTCGGCCCGGGTCGGAGCCGGGGATTGGATCATCGATTCCAGCATCTGGGTGGCCACCACCACCGGCTTTCCCGCTTCGCGGCAATGGCGGATGATCTCCTTCTGGACGGTGGGCACGTCCTCTGGCGGCATTTCCACGCCAAGGTCGCCGCGTGCCACCATCACTGCGTCGGACTGGGCGATGATGGCGTCGAGCTCGCCGATGGCGGACGGCTTTTCCAGCTTCGCCATGATTCCCGCGCGTCCCTTTACGATGGCGCGAATCTCGGCCACGTCTTGGGCGCGCTGAATGAAACTGAGGCCGACCCAATCGGCGCCGTTGGCGAGGGCGAACTGCAGATCGCGGCGGTCCTTCGGCGTCAGGGCCTTGAGGCCGAGGACGGTATTCGGGAGGTTGACGCCCTTGTGGTCGGACAGCACCCCGCCGGCCACGACCCGGGTTTCAGCAAAATCGCGGCCCCGCGCTTCGACCCGGAGCCGAAGGCGCCCGTCATCGATCAGGATTTCGTGCTTCGGCCGGAGCGCCGCGTACACCTCCTTATGGGGCAGCATCACCCGGTGGGCGTCGCCGGCGGCCTTGGACATATCCAGGCGGAACTTGTCGCCCGTCTTGAGCGTGGCCTTCCCTTCGGCGAAGGTGCCGATGCGGATTTTCGGGCCCTGAAGGTCGGTCAGGACGGCAATGGGGCGGCCGTGCTTGTGCTCGACGGCGCGGATGGTGTCGATCAGCGCTTTGATGTCGTCGTGGCTGCCGTGGGAAAAGTTGAGCCGGAACACGTCGGCCCCGCGCCGATAGAGTGTCTCGATCTGACGCGGGGTTTGGCTCGCCGGTCCCAGGGTGGCGATGATTTTGGCGTTGCGGCGGCGGCGCATGGCCGC
>JAOTVC010000355.1 GCA_029863585.1 Alphaproteobacteria bacterium
TGAAGGCAGGTGGTCAGGACCTGGATCAGCGGCGCCGCGCTGTCGGCGACCCCGTCGGGCAGGCGGTAGACGTTGCCGGCGGGAACGGTCACGAAATCCGCGAACCCGCCGTCGCGGTCTCGGCCCACCAGCCCGCCGTTCGGGCAGAGATTGGTTTGCCCGGCCCGGCACTGATGGCACTGGCCGCAGAAATAGACCGGGTCGACGATGATCCGCGACCCCCGACCGAGACCGCCGGCGCCTTCGCCTTCGACGATCTCGCCGACGGCCTCATGTCCCATGATCAGCGGGTAGGAGACTGGTATGCCGCCGTAATAGATGCTTTGATCGGTCCCGCAGATCCCGGTGTTCCTGACCCGGACCAGGACCGTCCCCTCCTGAAGGGACGGGCGCGCCACCTCGCGCTGCGCCAATTCGCTGGGCGCTTCAAGGACCATTGCTTTCATTTGATGCAGCCCCCACCGGTCATTTCGCGGAATACTTCAGAAATACGCGCTCGGACAAGGAAGATACAATGCGCCTGCCGAATATTGCCATTCGAAAAAAAGATAACAGGGACAGCCCGGTCGGGGCTATTGTTGTGCGACAGTAAAATGCGACTCGGCGGCGAGGGTCGGAACGTGTATCGCGACGGGAGACGTACCGTTCTGGAACAATAGGTTATCGAAGGGCCTGTGTTCCGGGGCGTTTCATGGTTTTCTCTCCCGGAGTACGATTCAACCACGCGCGAATGCGCGGCATGCGGAACGTGGCGGACGCGCGCTGCCCCGTACCGGCTAGATCAGGGAGAAAAAGGATGAAGTGCCTTACCAAGACCATGGCCGCTCTGGCCGTTGCTGCCTTTGCCGGCGGCATGCTTGTCATGGCCGCCGGCACGGCGCAGGCCAAGACCATCACCATTCGCATCGCTTCGGGTCATCCGCCGGCCGTGGTCTATGCCGGCCTGATGAAGGACTATTTCGAGGTCGAGTTGAAGAAGCGCGTCGAGGCGCGGACCGAGCACAAGATCAATTTCGTGGAGGGCTACAGCGGCTCCATCGTCAAGGTCTACGAGACATTCGAGGGCGTGCGCGACGGTATCGTCGATATCGGCGGTTTCTGCTTCTGTTTCGAGCCGTCCAATTTGAAGCTGCATGCGTTCCAGGTCATGCTGCCGTTCGGCACCATGGACCCGACGGTCAGCCTCAAGATCGCCCAGGACGTCTACAAGGAGGTTCCTTACCTCACCAGCGTCTTCGAAGAGAAATTCAATCAGAAGCTTCTGGCGCGGATCGCCGACGGCGGCTACAACCTCGGCACCTCGTTCGACTGGAACAAGGTCTCGGACCTCAAGGGCATCAAGATTGCGGGCGCCGGCCTCAACCTCAACTGGCTGAAATATGCCGGTGTGACGCCGGTTCAGGGCTCGTTGCCGGAAGCCTATACCGGCCTGAAGACCCACATCTACGAGGGCTGGATCATGTTCCCCAGCGCCTGGGTCAATCTCAAGCTCTATGAGCCCGGCCCGTTCTACACCCTGATCGGGTTCGGTTCGATCACCTGGCACGGCATGACCGCGAATATGGATTTCTGGAACGGCCTGCCCAAGGAGGTTCAGGACATCATGCTCGAGGTGGCGTCGGACTTCGAGCAAAAGACCGGCTCCAACAACAAGGAGCGCTATGGCAGCGACATTGAGAAGCTCAAAGGCGGTCTCGCCAAGGTCAAGGAGCTTGGCCCCGATGTGCGTCTCGAGTGGGCCCAGTCGCTGAAGGACTGGCCGCAGGCCTATGCGAACGAACTGGAGGCGGAGGGCCTGCCGGCGAAGCAAGTTCTCAATCTCGCCCTCGATTCGGCAGAGAAGCACGGATACAAGTGGCCGATTCGCTACGTCGTCAAGTAGGCGTGGTCCCGATCCATCGCAGGTTCTGATTTCTACCGGTTGGGTTCTCGCCCGGCAGCCTGGCCCAACCGGTATTATTCCGTTGCCCGAACCAACGGTGTTCCCCGGCGCCCGCCGGGAAAAAATGCATGATTGCCTAAAGCCAGCGCGCAGGCCGGCGCCCTGACGCGTCGAAGGGGAAACAGAATGTCCTTCATCCGATGGAACGACCGCCTCACCAAACTCCTGATGATCCTGGCCGCGTTCTGGGCGTTCATGCTGACGTTCTTCATCATGGCCGACATCATTGGACGCGGTGTATTCGACGCCCCGGTCTACGGGGTGCGCGAGATCGTGATGAATTCCATCGTCATCATTGTCTTCCTGCAGGCGGGCTATGCGATCCGCAGCCGCTCGATGCTGAAAGCGGATTTCATCATCGAGCGG
>JAOTVC010000356.1 GCA_029863585.1 Alphaproteobacteria bacterium
TCGGGTATCATGATTGTGCAGGCGGCCCGCTCCGGGAAGACCCGGCGGCGAAAATGCGCTAGGGTAGCGACCGAGGCGCCGGAACCGGCCGCCATGCCGCTGGCCGCCGCGCGCCGCGTGGTGGCATACGGCATTTCGCAATTCCAACCGTCGCAAGACGCAACCTGAAAGAGGGAGGAAACCTTGCCCGCACAGATCGATGAAAACGATTCCAGGATCGAAACCGAAACCGTCACCTTCCCGGGGGCTTCGGGCGATGTCAGCGCCTATGTGGCCAAGCCCGCCGGCGCGTCCGGCGCGCCCGCCGTCATCATCATCCACGAGAACAAGGGCCTGCAGCCCCACCTGAAGGACGTCGCGCGCCGCGCCGCGGTCGAAGGCTTCGTCGCCATCGCGCCGGACTTCCAGAGCCAGGTCGGCGGCACCCCCGACGATCCCGATGAGGCGGTGGAGAAAACCCGTGAGCTCGACATGGCGAAAGTCACCGGCGACGCCGTGGCCGCCGCGGCCTATGCCCGCGGCCGGCCCGACACCAACGGCAAGGTCGGTAGCGTCGGCTTCTGCTGGGGCGGGGCGCTGTCGAACCAGTTGGCGGTGCACGATCCGGAACTAGATGCCGCGGTGGTGTTCTACGGCCGCTCGCCGGCCGATGAGGACGTCGCCAAGATCAAGGCGCGCCTGTTGCTCAATTACGGCGGGCTGGACGAGAACATCAACAAGACCGTGCCCGGCTACGAGGCGGCGCTGAAGGCCGCGGGCAAGGACTACACCCTTCATATGTATGAGGGCGCCCAGCACGCCTTCCATAACGACGACAATCCCGACCGGCATCACCCGGAAGCCTCGAAGCTGGCCTGGGGGCGGACCATGGGCTTCCTGAAGGAAAGCCTGGCCGCCTAGCGCGTCCGCGTTTCAGTCGGGCGGCGCCGGTCCGATGGGCCGGTGCCGCCCGCGCATATTCGGGAATTCAGGGCCGCGGGGCGGAAGATCCCGCGGGCCCAGGGAGGAGACCACCCATGAACGACCAAACCGCCGTCACCCGCATCGGCGTGATCAAGCCGACGACCACGTCCCATTCGCTCGACGACCTTGCCGCCCTGCTGCCGGGCGATATCGAGATGATCCCCGAATACATGGGCTTCGCCTACAAGTCGCTGGACGAATTCCGCGCCTCCATGCCGATCTATGCGGAGAAGGTCGCTTTGGTCGCCGAGCGCGGCGCCGACCTGATCCATCCCGAAGGCGCGCCGCCCTTCATGCTGCAGGGGCTCGAGGCCGAAACGCGGCTCATCCGGGAATGGGAAGCGCGCCACAAGGTCCCGGTGTTCACCACCGGCACCACCCAGGTGGCGGCGTTGAGGGCGCTGGGCGTGCAACGCTTCATCGGCCTGACGCCGTTCTCCGGCGAACTGGCCGACGCCTTCCGCCAGTACTTCATCGATGCCGGCTTCCAGGTGCTGTTCATGGGCAAGCCCGTCGAAGACGCAGGCGACGTCTACGACCTCACCACCGAACAGATCCGCGACCGCATCATCGACGCCTACCGCCAGGTGGGCGGAGATTCCCAGGCGCTCTACATCCTCGGCTCCGGCTGGCGGGTGCTGGACGTGTTGGAAGAGATCGAGGCGGCGCTGGACGTGCCTGTCCTCCATCCGGTGGTGGTGCGCTGCTGGTACATCCTGACCCTGCTGGGCCGTGCCGATCCGATCCCGGGCAAGGGTCGCCTGCTGGCAACCATGCCGCCGTTCGCCAGCGGCGCCTAGGGGCGGGAAAGGAACGCACCATGAGCGAAACACACGAAGGCGTGCGCCTCGGCGTCGTCAAGCCGAAACTGCATCCCAAATCGACCGAGGATCTCGCGGCGCTGTTGCCCGCCGATATCGAGATGATCCCGGAATATATCGGCTTCGCTTACGGCTCGCTCGACGAGTTCCGCAACGCCATGCCGACCTACGAGGAAAAGGTGGCGGCGTTGGCGGCGCAGAACTGCGACCTGATCCACCCCGAAGGCGCGCCGCCCTTCATGATGCAGGGCTTTGCTGCGGAGGCCGGCTATATCCGCAAGTGGGAAGCGGCCTACCGGGTGCCGGTGTTCACCACCGGGTCGACCCAGGTCGCCGCCATGCGGGCGCTGGGCATCAAGCGCTTTGTCGGCTACACTCCGTTCGCCGGCGTCTTGGCCGAAGCCTTCGCCCGCTATTTCACCGACGCGGGGTTCGAGGTGCTCTCCATGGGCAAGCCCATCGCCGACGAAGAGGACGTCTATCAGCTCACCACCGAAGGAATC
>JAOTVC010000144.1 GCA_029863585.1 Alphaproteobacteria bacterium
ATAGAGGCCCTTGATCCCGTATTCGCCGTTCAACTGGGCGGCGCA
The DNA here is from genome assembly GCA_029863585.1 of Alphaproteobacteria bacterium. Taxonomy (GTDB): domain Bacteria; phylum Pseudomonadota; class Alphaproteobacteria; order SMXQ01; family SMXQ01; genus SMXQ01. Next base: position 46 of record JAOTVC010000144.1, read on the forward strand.
GGGCAGCAGGCGCTTCTTGTCCTTGAGATACGATTCGGCCATCTGAATGGCGGCCGAGGCCGGCGCGTAGAAGGCCGAGCCGGTCTTCAGCAGGCCGACGATCTCGGCCCCCCCGTCGCGGGTGCGCTGGACGATCTCGTTGATGCGCTTCTGGGTGGTCCAGCCCATCTTGACCAGATCCGGCAGCGGGATGCCGCCGACCGTGGAATAGCGCGGCAGCGGTACCATGGAATCGCCGTGGCCGCCGAGCACGAAGGCCGAGACATCCTCGACCGAGACATCGAACTCCTCCGCCAGGAAGTAACGGAAGCGGGCCGAATCGAGAACGCCGGCCATGCCCACCACCCGGCGCGCCGGCAGCTTCGAGGCGTCGCGCATGACGCCGACCATGACGTCGAGCGGGTTGGTGATGACGATGACGAAGGCGTTGGGGCAAAACTTGCGGATCGCTTCGCCGACGGTGGCGACTATGCCGGAATTGATGCCGAGAAGGTCGTCGCGGCTCATGCCCGGCTTGCGGGCGATGCCGGCGGTGACGATCACCACGTCGGAATTGCGGATCGCGGAATAGGCGTTGGCCCCCTTGATGTTCGCATCGAAGCCTTCGACCGGCGACGCCTGGGCCAGGTCCAGCGACTTGCCCTGGGGCATGTCCTTGACCACGTCGAACAATACGACGTCGCCCAATTCCTTGAGCCCCGCGAGGTGCGCGAGGGTGCCGCCGATATTGCCGGCGCCGATGAGTGCGATCTTATTGCGAGCCATGGGGAGTGCCTTTCCGTGGCGGTTATTCGATGTCGGGGTTCGGGCGGGTATGTAGCCCGAATCGCGATGCCGGGCAAGGCGTCCCCGAAGCCGATGGTTGACGGCCGGCCCGCGCGGAACCTCAATCGAGGAAATCGAGCCCGATATCGACCGCCGCCGCCGACTGGGTCATGCGGCCGGACGAAATGAAATCGACGCCGGTCTCGGCCTTTTCGCGCACGGTGTCGAGCCGCACGCCGCCCGAGCATTCGATGCGGCAGCGCTTGGCGACGATCTCCACCGCCTCGCGCATCATTGCCGTGTCCATGTTGTCCAAGAGGATCATGTCGACGCCGCTCTCGGCTGCTTCCTTCACCTGATCCAGGGTGTCGCATTCGACCTCGATCACCGTCAGCGCCGGGGTCGCGCGCTGGGCCGCCTTGACGGTCGCGGTCAGGCTGCCGACGGCGGCGATGTGGTTGTCCTTGATCAAGACCCCGTCGTCGAGCCGGATGCGGTGATTGCGGGCCCCGCCGATAAAGGACGCGTATTTTGCGACGTTGCGCAGGGTCGGGATGGTCTTGCGCGTGTCGATCATGGTGGCGCCGGTGCCTTCGACGGCATCGACATATTTGCGCACCTCGGTCGAGATGCCGGATAGGTGCTGAAGGATGTTGAGGGCGGTGCGCTCCGCCGCCAGGATGGCCCGCGCGTTGCCCGAGACGCGCGCCAGCACGGTGCCCTTGGCGACCCTCTCGCCGTCGTCGACCAACACGTCGCTTTCCAGGTCGGGGACCATCATCTCGAAGCAGCGGAGCGCGATGTCGATGCCGCAGACCACGATTTCCTCGCGCGCCACCATGGCGGCACGGAACACCGCGTCTTTCGGAATGGTGACATTGGTGGTGAGGTCGCCGCGGCCGATATCCTCTTCCAGGGCGCGGTCGATGAAATCCTCAATTTCCTGCTCGTCGAGCTGCATGTCGTGTCCTCAGGCATTAGCGGGGGCCATAGCGGGGCGCCCGAGGATCGGCGTCAGGCGCTTTGCGCCCCCGCCCCTCCCCGGACATGTTCGAGGGCTTTGTACTCCTTCGTCTGCATCTCGATCAACCGCGAGGCGGTGCGCTGGAATTCGAACGCTTGGTCCCCCGCCGGGTAAAGTGCCGCGGGCGCGGCGGCGGCGGAACAGACCAGCTTCACCCGATGCTCGTAGAGGGCATCGATCAGGGTGCAGAAGCGTGCCGCCTGGTCGCGATTCGACGGCCCCATGGCGGGAATGCCGGAGACGATCACGGTGTGGAATTCCCGCGCGATGGCGAGGTAATCGGCGGCCCCGAGCGGCTTGGCGCAAAGGTCTTCGAAGGTGAAGCGCGCGGTTCCCCGGGCGGCCGCGGGCACCGCCAGTTTGCGGCCCTGAACCTCCAGCAACCGCGGCTCGGCCGCGACGGCCTCGCCTTCTGCATCCTCGGTCAGGCGCCGGAAGGCGGCATCCAGCGCCGCGTCCGCGCGGCCGTTCACATGGGCGAAATAGACATCCATGTCGCGCAGCCGGGTGGTCCGGTAGTCGACCTCCCCCGCCAGCTGCAGGACATCGAGCTTCCGCTTGAGGAGCGCGATGAAGGGCAGGAAACGGTCGCGCTGAAGACCGTTCAAGTAAAGGTCGTCCGGCGCCCGGTTGGAGGTCGCCACCATCACCACGCCGCGCTCGAACAACGCCCCGAACAGGCGGCCCAGGATCATGGCATCGGCGATATTGCTGACCTGGAACTCATCGAAACAGAGCAGCCAGACCTCCTTGGCGATGTCGGCGGCGATCTTGGGCAACGGATCGGCCTCGCCGGTTTCCCGGTTGGCGCGGCGCCAGGCATGCAGGCGGTCGTGCACGTCCAGCATGAAGGCGTGGAAATGGACCCGGCGCTTGCGCCCGCCGGGCACCGCGACGGCGTCGAAGAAGAGATCCATCAGCATCGATTTGCCGCGCCCCACCCCGCCGAAGAGGTAGAGGCCCATTGGCGGCTCTTCCCTCTGGCGGGCGAGGCCGAGGCGCGCCTTCCAGCCCCCGGCGGCACCGGGATCGTAGCGCGCCAGGGCATGGTGGAGACTCTGCAGCTTCTCCACGGCGAGTTCCTGGGAGGGATCGCGCGTCAGCGTCCCCGCCGCGGTCAGGCGCCGGTAAATGGATATCGGATCGTCACTCATGCCCGCTCGGTATGCTCAGGTCTCCCGCCTCCGGCTCACCTGTCGGCCGGGGATAACGGCGGCGCGAAGCCTAGCGCCGCCGGACCAAGGAATGATTAAGGATGCGGAAGCCCGCGTCCCGCCCCGGCGCCTACTGGGTGCCGGGCACGGGGATCTCGAGCTTCTGCCCGCGTCCCATGTCGACGCATTGCTCATAGACCCACTGGGCGATGGCGAGGTCGGACGCCGCGGTGCCGTTGTTGTTGGCGTGATAGGTGATCTCGTCGTCCGACGTCCGCCCGGGATGGCTGCCGGTGATGATGTCGCCCAACTCCACGATCTTGTCCCAGGTGATGACGCCGGCCTCGATCGGTTCGATCAGGCCGGCCTGCTGGTCCTGGACCACCGATTCCCGCCAGTTGGTGACGATGAACGACGCCCGCTCGCAGGTGCGGTCGTCGTTCTCCCGGCGTCCGGATTCGAGCCAGCCGCCCTTCACCAGCGCGTTGTTGGACCCCACCACGGTGATCACGTGCTGGCCGGGTTCCAGCCAATCGCCGTCGAACACCGGCACGTTGGAATTGGTCGCGCAGATGACGATGTCGGTATCCCGGCACACCTCGCGCGGATCGTCGAGATCCACGAATTCCGCGTCCACCAGGGGCTCGAGCTTTTCGATGAAGGCCCGGCGGTTGTCCGGATTGCGCGAATAGATCTTGAATGTCTTGATGTCGCGCTCGCAGGCGCAGGCCAGCACCTTGTGCAGGGCCTGGCCGCCGGTGCCGTAGACGCCGGCCACCACGGAGTCCTTGCGCGCCATGTAGCGTATGCCGACGCCGGTGGTGGCGGCGGTGCGTAATGCCATGACGGAGGAGAACCCGATCCGCTTGTCGGTGATCTCGCCCACCATGATCGACTTCAAGTGCGAGGTTTCCGAATCCCAGAGCAGATAGACCGGATGTTCGCGGTAGGGATAGACCTGATTCTTGGGATCGTGGGTGACCGATTCGGCGCGGGTGAGCGACCCGATCACGCCGAGCGAATCGACGCCGCCCGGAAAGTTGGAGACACGAACCCCCTGGGGCGAATGCACCCGGCGGCGCGGCGCGTTGATGATCGGGAATTTGGCCGCGTCGGCGTAACCGGCGGCGACAAGGTCGATCGCCTTGTCCATGGTGATCACGTCCTTCACGTCGCTGGGACCCAGGAACAGGACCGAATTAACGTTGGATGCATCGCTCATCAGGTGTCTCCCTTTTGCGCTGTTCTCACTCCCGGCCCCCACCGGGCAACCGCCTTGATGGGTTGGCCCGCGGGCTCCCGCAATTACGGCATATCGGTTGATCGAGCGCGCGAAACCGCGCCCGCTTGAACTCTCGGCCGGAAGTTTAGCATCTGCGCCGGGACATGTGGCGAATAGGTTTTGACGCGCGACCCCTGGCCACCTATGACTGGAAATCATCCAAGGGGGCGGGGACCGCCGCCGCCCGCGTGAGCGGGATCAACCACAGCAGGGGCGGGGCACGGCATGCCGGCCGAAGACGCCGAGGGCGTGAGCGCGCCCGGATCAACCAGCACGTCGGGAATGGCGGCTTTCCGCCACCCGGACTTCGTCCTCTACATCCTCGGGCGGGTGTTTTCCGCTATGCCCCAGTACATGGTGATGGTGGCGATCTCCTATCAGGTCTACGACCTGACCGGGGATGCCATGAACCTCGCCTATATCGGGCTCGCCTCCTTCGCGCCGGCCTTCGGCTTCGCCCTGGTGACCGGCTATGTCGCCGACCTGTTCGACCGGCGCCTGGTGGTGGCGGCGTGCTACGCGGTGATGATGGTCTCCGCGCTCCTGTTCTGGCTATGGACCGTGACCGGCGCCGCCGAGGTCTGGCCGGTCTTCGTGATCCTCGCGGTGATGGGGACCGGGCGCGCGTTCTTCCAGCCTGCCTCCAACGCGCTGGTGCCCAACCTGGTGCCGCCGGCCCTGTTCCCCAACGCCGTCGCCTGGAACACATCGGCCAACAAGACGGCCCAGGTGGCGGGCCCGGCGCTGGGCGGTCTGCTCTACCTGTTGGGGGCCGACGTGGTCTACGCGTTGTCGGCCGCCCTGCTCTCGGCATCCATCATCTTCACGCTGGTGATCCGCACCCGGACCGAGCGAGGCGGCCGGGAGCCCATCAGCCTCAAGACCCTGCTGGCCGGCGTCGCCTACGTGTTCGAGAAGAAGATCATCCTCGGCGCCATTACCCTCGATCTCTTCGTGGTGATCCTGGGCGGCGTCACCGCGCTTCTGCCGATCTTCGCCAAGGATATCCTGGAGGTCGGCCCTTCGGGCGCGGGTCTCCTGCGCAGCGCCATGGCGGCGGGTGCCGTGGCCAGCGCCCTCGCCCTGACCCAGCTGACGATGACCCGGGCGGTGGGGCGCATCCTTTATCTCTCGGTCTTCATCTTCGGCGCCGCGATCGTCGTGTTCGGCCTGTCCCCGTGGTTCTGGCTGTCGATGGCGGCGATGGCGACGCTCGGGGCATCGGACATGGTCAGCGTCTATATCCGCCTGACGCTTCTGCAGGTGGCGACCCCCGACGACATGCGCGGCCGGGTGGGTGCCGTCAATTCTGTCTTCACCGGGGCATCGAATGAGATCGGCGAGTTTCGCGCCGGCACCATGGCGGTGTTGATCGGCGCGGTTCCCGCCGTGCTGTTCGGCGGCATCGGCTCCATCGTGGTCGCCGCCGCCTGCTGGAAACTGTTCCCCGACCTGGTGCGCATCGAACGCATGGACCGCAATCTCTAGGCGGGGTTCGGCCCGCCCCACTGGAAGCGGGCCTGATCCGTGCCTATATCGAAGAAACGGACACCGACTGGGAGAAAAGCCATGATGCATCGCACCGATCCCTCCCTGCGCGGCGCGGGCGCCCGCATCCTTGCCGCGGCATTTCTCGCCTCCGCCTTGGGCGCGGGCACGCCCGGTATCGGCAGCGGGGCGGCCCTGGCCGCCGCACCCCCGCCGCCGGCCGGAGCCGGCGAGAACGAGAGCAAGCCGCAAGACGATCTCGACATTGACAGCCTGCGCGAGCGCCTCCGGGTGCTGGGCGAGGCCCTGCGCAACGCGATCGAGGATGCGTCGCGCGCCATCAAGCGCGAGGACGATCCTCTGGCCGTGGGCAAGGGTGGCCTCGGGGCGCTTGCCCCCCGGATGGACGGACGCGACCCGCGGACGGTCTACGGCCCCAAGGGACCGAACATCGTATCGGTGAAGGCGCTGCTGAATTATCGCCTGGTTCTGCTCGGCAACGACCGGCTCACGGCGGGCCGCGTCTACGAGCGCGATCGGCGCATCATCGCCGAGGTGGTCACCCGCAAGGAACAGGCCCTGGTGGCGCGCTACATGATCAACAAGCGCACCGGCGTGTGGGTGCCCGAACGCTAGGGGCCGGCCCGGACATCACGGCGCGGAAACGTCTTTCCCTTCGTTCTCCATCCATTCGACGATGAAGCCTTCGACCTGCTTTTCGCCGCCCTCCAGGGCGACGGCGGCGAATTTCCAGATGACGCGAACCACGCGGGCGCTGTGGGCACCGATTTCCGGAATTTCGACGGTGACCAGGTGGCCCGGACGCAGCGGCAGATCGACCTCCAGAAGCGCGCCCCCGGCCGACAGATTGCGGACTTTGCACGGTGCCGCGTTGCCGCCGCTGCGCAAGGTCCCCTCCAGGGGGATCTCATGGCGGGAATGCCGCCGCTTTTCGGGTCCGTCACTCATGAAGTCGTCTCCCAACTGGCCTTGAAAAAACCGTCGCCGGGGAAAACCTAGCGCAGAGTCCGCCGCCTGGAAAGGGTAAGGCGCCGGGCCCGATGCCGGCGCGGGAGTCTTGGGCAAAAGCCGGTCGACGCCCCGCCGGATCGGCACCGCGGCCCGGGACGGGGGCCCGGACGGAGACGGCGCCCCCCCTGGGCAGGGCATAGGCGCTTATTTCTTCGTCCCGTGCCCTAGTTCGTCTTTTTCTTCTTACTTTTGCGCCGCTTCTTCTTCGGGATCACCTTCTTCGCCTTTTCGACGAATTCGGCGGGCGTGTTGACCGTGGCGAGAACCAGATCGGTCAGTTCGGCCCCGTTCATGTAATCGACGTCGACCTTGAGCTTCTTCATCTGAGCGAGGAAGGCGGCATCGGCAAAGGTGCCGTCGAAGGCCTTGAGCAGGGTTGCGACCCGCGCCGCGGGGAGGCCCGGCGGGGCGATATAGGGTCGCCCGAGCGCGGTGGGCGAGGACACCAGCTTGAGGATCTGGCGCTGCTCTTCGGTCTTGGCGAGATCGGTCAGCAACGGCACGTTGGCGATGCGCGGGTCGCGCTTGGCGCCGACCTGGGCAAGGAAGCGGATCTTCTTCTCGTTCACCCAATGGGCCCGCTGGGCGAAGATCGAGGTCAGGCCGAAGGCCCGGGCCTCGACCTCGCCGCGTTCCATGGCGATGTTGATCTGTTCCGAGCTCTTATAGCCGATCACGATCTTGAATTTGGTGCCGAGCACGGCGTTCATGACCTTGGGGAACAGGACGATTCCCGAGCCCGGGCCGGTGCCGCCGAGAACCGCCTCCTTCTTCAGGAGGTCGTCATAGGTCTTCACCTGGGCGGTGTGCCAGACGATGATCCCGGAATTGTCCGATCCGGTAGAGCCCAGCCAGTTGAACTTGGCGACGTCGAACCGCACGCCGCGCCCGTCGATCACCTGGTGCAACGGCACCGCGTTGTGGATGGTGGCGAGCTTGGTGCCGTCCTTGGGCGCCACATTGTACATGTGGTTGGTGGCCCGCATATGGCCGCCGCCCGGCATGTTCTGGACGATCATGGTGGGCGTGCCGGGAAGGTGCCCGGGCATGTGCCGCGCAACGGCGCGGGCAACGGTATCGTACGTCCCGCCGGCGCCGGTCGAAGTGATGATGGTGACGGTCTTGCCCTTGAAGAACGGATCTGCGGCGAATGCCGGTCCGGCTGCAAGGACGGCCATCGCGCCCATGAACAGCGGTCTTAGCATGTGGTGCCTCCTGTTGCGCACACGACGGCCGCAGTCGGTGTCGGCGGCGCGTGCGGCCCCTGATAGTCCTATCCTGTCATCAACCGACAACGGCGGCAATTTAGCCTGACCCCATGGTTTCCGCCACAGGATAGACCGGCCCGGACTATTGAAGGGAAACCACGGTTTCCCTTTAAATGCGCCAATCGTTAACTATGTTTGCCGTAGGGTGATGGGCGTCGGCGCTCCGCTGTCGGCCGAAACGGTTCCGCGTTTCCCCGCGCAGGCCCAATCGCGAGACGCCGCCCCGCCCCGGGAGACCCGCCATGAGCACCGCAGTCGACCAAGAAAGACAGTTCGGAGCGCACAATTACGCGCCCCTGCCGGTCACCATCGTCCGTGGCGAAGGGGTCTACCTGTGGGACGATGAGGGGCGGCGCTACATCGATATGCTGGGCGCCTATTCCGCGGTCAGCTTCGGCCATTGCCATCCCCGCCTGATCGAGGCGCTGACCCGCCAGGCGGGGACCCTGGATATCCTGTCGCGGGTCTATGGCAACGACAAGCTGGGTCCGTTCCTCGCGCGCGCCTGCGAAATGACCGGCATGGACCGGGCGCTGCCCATGAACACCGGGGCCGAGGCGGTCGAGACCGCGATCAAGGCGGCACGCAAATGGGCCCACAAGATCAAGGGCGTGCCCGACGGCGCGGCGGAGATCATCGGCGCCGCGGGCAATTTCCACGGCCGCACGATCGCCGTCACCGGCCTCTCCACCGTCGCCCAGTTCCGCGACGGGTTCGGACCGTTTCCGCCCGGGCTCAAGACCGTCCCGTTCGGCGATGCGGCCGCCCTGGCGGACGCCATCACGCCGAATACCGCCGCCTTTCTGGTTGAACCGATCCAGGGCGAAGGCGGCATCATCATTCCGCCCAAGGGCTATTTCCGCGAGGTCGAGCGCATCTGCCGCGACAACAACGTTCTGTTGATCTGCGACGAGGTCCAGACCGGCCTGGGCCGCACCGGCAAGCTGCTCGCCGTCGAGCATGAAGGCATCGCGCCCGACGCCATCACGCTCGGCAAGGCGCTCGGCGGCGGCCTGGTGCCGGTGTCGATGTTTCTCGCACGCAAGGAAGTCATGGCCGTGTTCAATCCCGGCGACCACGGCTCGACCTACGGCGGCTATCCCATCGCCGCGGCGGTGGGGCTGACCGCGCTCGACCTGCTGGCCGACGGACGGCTGGTGCGGCGCTCGGCGGAGCACGGCGCCTATCTCAAGGAGCGTTTGCAGGCGCTCGACAGCAAGGCGATCCGCGAGGTGCGCGGCCGCGGCCTGTTCATCGGCATCGAGATCGAACAATCCGCCGGCACCGCCGCCGACGTCGTGCTGGCCCTGCTGAAAACCGGCGTCCTGACCAAGGAGACCCACCGCAACACGGTCCGCATGGCACCGCCCTTCACCATCGAACGGGACGAGATCGACCAGGTGGTCGAGCGCCTGGCCCAAGCCCTCGAAACCCTCGAACCGGGAAAGGAGACGCCGTCATGACCGCGCCCGTCCAAGGCACCCTCGCCCGCCTTCTCGCCGCCGTCCTGGGCGCGGCGAAGGCGCGGGACCTGACGGCCGCCGTCCGCATCCCCGCGCCGCTGCTGGACGAGGCCGGCGAAGCTGCCTCGCGCGCGGTGGTCGCCGAGGCGCTGGCGCTGATCCTGTTCCGCGACCTCGTGGAGCGGGTGCCGGCGGGGCGCGATTACGTCGCCCGGGTCACAGATGCGGGCGGCCAAGTGACCTTCGATCACGGCGCGCTGCGCACCGTCGCGGGACCCGAGACCGGCGCCCTGCCGCCCGGCGACGCCGCCTTCGCGCGGCTGCTCGGCCCCCTCGGCTACGAGGTGGCGGCGGTCTATCCGCTGGAACGCATCAACATGACCGGGCGCGCCTACCGGCATCACGATCACCCCGAAGACATCCCGCAGTATTTCGTCAGCGAATTCCATCCCGAGCGGTTCTCCCCCGCCTTCCAGGACGCCTGCGCCCGGGTGCTGGCGAGCTCCCGCGATCCCCTGACGCCGGACGCGAAAGACCTGCTCGACCGCCTTGCGGCGGAGGGCGGCCTGCCGCTCGCCGACGCGGCCCGCCTGTTGCCCGTCCTTGCCGCCTGTTTCGACCGCCAGCACGAGCCCCCGGC
>JAOTVC010000145.1 GCA_029863585.1 Alphaproteobacteria bacterium
GAACGGATGGAGATGACCGTGCCGTCGCGCACGACGACGAAGTCCTGGCCCTGGCCGGACATGCTCATGATTTGACCGTTTATCTCGGTTTCCCCGGACAGGCGGGTCGATACCGTCGCCGATTGGCCGTCGGCCGAAATGCGGATATCGGTGATGTCTATCTTGGTTTGACGCTCCTTGATCTTCCTCCGGGTCTTTTCCAGCAGGACAAGCATCATCTTGCGATCGAAGGTCTGCCGGCCGATCCCCATTTCCGGCGGATAGGTGTAGGTCACCGTCCAGTCGTCGCCGACATACAGCACGATCGCGGCATAATTCCTGTGCTTGTGGATCCATTGCTGGTGGTCGTGGGCGTCGCGGATGAAGCGCTCGGTCAGCTTGCCGTTCTTTAGCTCCTTCTCCAGGGTGTGCCAGATGCCGCCCCGCTTTACGTAGACGAAGTCCACCGCATTGTCGCGGCTTTTGGGATCGGTGGCACGGACCACGGCCCGGCTGACGTTGGCCGCATCGGCGTTTTGCGCGAAATGTTCCCACAGTTCATCGGCTTCCCGGCGCAGGCCCCGGAGATCGGTGAGCGGGACCTGGGGAACGTAGTGCAGCACCAGGGCCGGACCGGCCTCCGTCTGCCCAGGCTTGATGGCCAGGATTTCGAGGGTCTTGCCGGAGTTGACCTTGAACGGCGCCGCCCGGGCCGGACCGGCATGGATGATCGCCAAAAGGATAAAGGCGAGGATGAAGCCGCCGAGCTTGCGCATAGGTGATCTCCGCCAAAAATCGCGCAGTCCTTCAATCTAACCAGAGCCGCTTAACAAAGGGTTGCGGGGGCACCGGCGCGGCGGTCCGGGCCTCTCGTCCTTCCACCGGGCGCGATTGAAGCACATTGGTCAACATGGGATTTGCGTTACACAACCCTGAAATTCGCCAACCCGCTCTGGTTCCAAGTATATCTGGCGACAACCCAAGATATCGACCCTGAGTATTCGCCTGGGGCAAGCATTGCCTTCCGGCACCCTATCCAACCAGCGTTAATCAATAATTCATATTGAAGAACTTATTGTCCGCAGAGATGACCATTTGAAGGTCGAATCTCATGCCCTTTTGGAAAAAGCTGGGGCGGACCAACTTTCGTAGTTGGAACCTCATTTCCTATCTTCTCGCGTCGTTCGTGCTGCTCACGATCGCGACCAACCTCTATCTCAGCCACGCGATCATGGGCGTTTATACGACGTCGGTGAGGACCAACGCCGCGTGGGCCGCAGAACTCAAGCGGTTGTCGAAACTCGAAAGCCTTGCACAGAAAATCGTGGCCCACGGCTACAGTGTTTTCGATTCTTCAAGTCCAGATGATGCCCGTGCTGCCCGGAATGCCGCTCTGTCTCAGTTCTTCGAATACATGAAAGGCCTTGAAGACAGGTCGACCTTGCTCATGGATATGGAGAAAAGGTCGAAATACCATCAAAAATTGAATCTGACCAATGAGAAAATCAACCTCATGGTCAATGAGGAAGATCAGATCTTCCAGTATTTCGAATTGGGCCTAAAGGATAAGGCGGCGAGCCATATGGTGACAATGAGCCGCCGATCTGCGGAAGTCGTCGCGGCCATCAGCGCGTTGATTCACGTTTTTCAAGATTATCAAGTGGCGGATCTGGAAGCACAGAATGTGGCCGCCACCGAGTTCGACCGATACGCGAAGTATTTGGCCGTAGCGATCATTCTTCTGGTGCTGTGCGTCGTGGCGTACGGCCATAACATGTCGAATGTGATGCAGGCCCATGAGCGGGAACTGGCGGATAAGTCGACGCTGGTCGCGGCGACCCTGGAGAACATGGCGCAGGGTATCGTCGTTTTTGATGGGGACCATAGGCTTGTTGCCGCCAACAGCCATTACGAAAAGATGTTCGGGTTTCCCCCCGACTTTCTGGTCCCCGGCCTGTCCCTGGAGGAAATCACGAAATTTCGCGTCCAGGCCGGGCATTTCGGCGTCGGCGATGAAGACGCCCTGGTCAAGAAGCGCACCACCGGGCGGGGCCTCCTGGAAAGGAATGGCGAACGGACGCTCCCGGACGGAAGATCCTATGTATACCACCGCAAACCGATGCCCAACGGTGGGATGGTGGTGACCTACACCGACATCTCCGATCGTCAGCGGATGGAGAACGATCTGCGCAAGGCCAAGGAGATGGCTGAATCAGCGGACCGCTCCAAGTCGGAATTTCTGGCCAATATGAGCCACGAAATCCGCACCCCAATGAATGCCGTGATCGGCATGTCGGAGGTTCTCGCCGGAACCGCCCTGGATGATCGCCAACAGTCTTTCGTCCAGGTAATTCGGGATTCCGGCCACAACCTGTTGAAGCTGATCAACGACATTCTGGATTTTTCCAAGATCGATGCCGGACAGCTTGTCCTGGATTGCCAGCCCTTCGATTTCAAGGCGGCTGCCGAAGATATCGGCGCCCTGATCTCGCCGAAGGTGGCCGAAAAAAATATTGAACTGGCCCTGAGGTTCCAACCCTTCCTGCCGACCAGATTGGTTGGGGATTGCGGACGAATCCGCCAAGTCTTGCTCAATCTCATCAGCAATGCCGTCAAGTTCACGGATCATGGTCATGTGCTGGTCGATGTCACGGGGCAGGCCAAGGGAGACATTGTCGACCTGATGGTCCGGGTCCAGGACACCGGCATCGGTATCGCGCCCGAGATGATCGATTCCGTATTCCAGAAATTCACCCAAGCCGACGGCAGCTCGACCCGGCGGTTCGAAGGGACCGGACTTGGGCTCACGATTTCGAAGACTCTGGTCGAACTGATGGGCGGAACGATCGGCGTGGAAAGCGTTCCCGGCGAGGGTTCGACCTTCTGGATTTCCCTGAGCTTGCCGATTCATCAACGGGTCCCAGAGAAAAAACGCGTACCGGTCGATGTTTCCGACGCTCGGATCCTTGTAGTCGACGACAACGAGGTCAACCGAACCATTCTTGTGGAACAATTTGGAAGCTGGCAATTCAGGGTTGCCGCGATCCCGTCGGGTCGGGAGGCGCTGGTTGCGCTGCGCCAGGCGGCCGCCGAGGATGATCCCTTCGATCTGGTCGTGCTGGATTACCATATGCCCGGCATGAACGGTGAGGACACGGCTCGTGAAATCAGGGGCCCGGAGGCCTGCAAGGACATTCCGATCATCCTCTTGACCTCCGTGGACCGGTCGGGAGACGCAAAGTATTTCAGGGACCTTGGCGTTCAGGAATATCTGGTCAAGCCGGCTAATTCATCGAAGCTGTTCAACGCCTCCATCGAGGTGCTCATGAATTCGCGTCAAATCCGGAAATCAGCACGGAGAAAAACCGCTGCCGAACCGGAGGACGCCAAGGCCCAACCGGAGGCGGTCGCTTCGTCGGGAATTTGCGTACTCGTGGTCGAGGACAACGAAACGAACCAGGTGGTCATGGAGTACATGTTGGAGGACCTTGGCCATGGGTATCGGCTTGCGGAGAACGGACGCGAGGCTCTCGATATCCTCCAATCGTTCCAACCCGATCTGATTCTCATGGATGTTGCCATGCCGGTCATGAGCGGCATTGAAGCCACGCGTCAGATTCGCAAGATGGAGCGGGACACCGGACGGCACGTTCCGATCATCGGGGTCACCGCTCACGCACTGTCCGGCGACAGGGAAAAATGCTTGGCCGCCGGCATGGACGACTATCTTTCCAAGCCCGTCATCAAGAATGCCCTGGCGGAAAAAATCGATCATTGGACCACCGGCGCCGGACATCAAGACGTCGTTGCGTAGGGACACGGTGAGTCATGTCTCCGGCGCTCGCACCTATGGCGCGCGCGACCGGGCAAATTTTGGCAAGCTCAAGTCCGGGTGGCGGCCAACTTTCAGGCGGTTGCTCGGCGCCTACAGATCCACGCCCACCGAGACGTCTGTAACGGTCATCTCCATGCGCCAGATGACGATGGCGCCGTTGCGCAGCCGGAGGTCGCTGACCGCCCGTGCTTGGCCGGTGACGACCCGGCCGTTGACCCTGAGGAGTTCGATCTCCAGGCTTTCCACCCGGGCGGCCTGACCGTCGGGCGCAATGTCGATGCGCTGGATTTGGCTGCGCCGGTCGTAATTCTCCATGGCCTCGGCATTCTCGCGGCTCATGGCGATGGTGCCCTGACGATCGAGTGTGAAGGGTGTGGCCCCGGGAACGCCGGGGAAACTGTAGGTTACGCTCAGGTCCTTGGCGGTATAGAGCAGCGCGACGTTCCAGTTGCGGTCTTTGATGATGTTTTGGCTGCGGTCGTAGAGCGCCCGGATCGCCGTCTCGGTGAGCCGCCCGGTTGTTTCGAGCCCTTTTTCCAGGGTGCGCCAGTCGGGACCGCGCCGTTCATAGATGAAATCGACGGACCGGCGGGCGTCGGGTGCTGATGTGGCGCGGATCACGGCACGGCGGAAATTGCCAGCCTCGGCGTTGACCGAAAGATGCTCCCACAGCTGATCCGCTTCCTTGCGCAGGCTATGGATGTCGTTCAGCGGCGTGCCCGTGCTGAACCGCATGACCAGGGCCTGGCCGCGCTCGGTCTTTTCCGGCTCGATCGAGAGGATCTCGAGGACTTGGCCGGAATTGACGCGGAAGGGCTCCGCCTGGGCGCGGTAGATGGCGGCGCCGGCCAGGACCAGGACGGCCAGCAAAACTCGGCCGAGAACACGCATGTGTCTTCCCCTCGGGTCAAACGATGCACCGATCCTAGCCCGGGACCCTTAACATTCGATTGCACGACGGGAAATACTTGATCGTCATGGGGGCGGCACGCACCCACGGAAAGGGCCCGTTCAAAGGGCCCGGGGCACGGTTTCGCCCTTGATCTGGGTGCGGTGGAGGATGCGCCGGCTGCCCGCATCGAAAGCGTCGCGCCGATGCAGCGTGGCGAAATTGTCCCACATCAGGACGTCGCCGTCGGACCACACATGAGCGGTCGCGTACTTGTCCTGGGTGGCATGGGCCCACAGCGCATCCAGCAGCGCCTCGCTGTCGGCAAGCGGCAGGCCGACGATGCAGGCGTTGCGGCGGCGCCCCAGAAACAGGCAGGGCCGGCCCGTCGCCGGGTGGCGGATGGCCAGCGGATGGCGGGCGCCCGGCGCCTCGCGCGGATCGGTCACCTCGTCATAGCCGCTGCGCATGATGCCCGCGGAATTGTAGGTTGCGTCGTGGATGCAGATGAGCGGCGCGATCTTACGCTTCAGGGCCGCGTCCAGTTCCTCATAAGCCATATACATGTTGGCGAAATAGGTGTTGCCGCCTTCGGGGGGCAGTTCCAGGGCCTGCAGCACGCTGCCCTTGGGCGGCGTCTCGGTATAGGTCATGTCGCCGTGCCAGATTGCTTCGCCGGCACCGAGGTTGCCGATCGGGCGGCCGTCCTCGACCACGTTGGAAATGACATTGATCTCGGGATGTTCGGGCAGGATCGGCCCGCCATACGGATTGGGGCCGGGCGGATCGAGGGTGCCGAACAGGCGGGTGAAGGCGATCAGCTGATCGTCGTCGATCGCCTGGCCGGGATAGACCAGCAACAGGTACTCCGCCCAGGCTTCGCGCAAGGCGCCGGCGGTCGCCTCGTTCTGGGGCCGGCCCAAGTCGATCCCGGTCACCCGGGCGCCGAGCGGCCCGTCGATTGGCGTGATCTTCAGCGCGTCTGTCATGGCACAAGTTTAGCGATCCAAGCCTAGATGCGCAGCACGATCTTGCCCATATGGCCGGAGCTTTCCATCAGCGCGTGCGCCTTGGCCGCTTCGGCCAGGGGAAAGACGCTGTCGATCACGGGCCGGATCCGCCCCGCCGCGATCAGGGGCCAGACCTTGTCCCTGAGCGCCTCTGCGATGGCGCCCTTGAAGGCGGTCTCCCGGGCGCGCAAGGTGGAGCCGGTCAGGGTCAGGCGCTTCAGCATAACCGGCAGCAGGTTGACCTCCATCTTGGCGCCGGCCAGGAAGGCGATGAAGACGATGCGTCCGTCGGGTGCGGCGGCGGAGATGTCGCGCTGGACGTAGTCGCCTCCCACCATGTCGAGGATCACGTCGGCGCCGCGGGGCGTTTCCGCCTTGAGGATCTCGACGAAGTCTTCCTCCCGGTAGTTGATGGCCCGGGCGCCGAGCTCGATGCAGCGCGCGCATTTTTCCGCGGTGCCCGCGGTGGCGAAGACGCGCGCGCCGAAGGCCTTGGCCAGTTGGATCGCCGCGGTGCCGATGCCGCTGGTCCCGCCATGGACCAGGAAGGCCTCGCCCGCCTGAAGCCCGGCCCGGTCGAAGACGTTGGACCAGACCGTGAAGAAGGTCTCGGGCAGGGCCGCGGCTTCCTCCATGGTCAGGCCTTCGGGCACCGGCAGGCATTGAACCGCCGGGGCGGTCGCGTATTCGGCGTAACCGCCCCCCGCCAATAGGGCAGTGACCGCCGCCCCGGGCGCTATGGCCCTGACCTCGGGTCCCAGCGCCGCCACGGTGCCCGCCGCCTCCAGCCCCGGCAGGGGCGAGGCTCCCTTGGGCGCCGGGTAAAGCCCCTGGCGCTGGACGACGTCGGGCCGGTTGACGCCTGCGGCCTCGACGCGGATCAGGACTTCACCCGGACCGGGTTGCGGGACGGGGACGGTGACGGGCTTGAGAACCTCGGGGCCGCCGGGCTCGGTGATCTCGATCGCCGCCATGGTTTCGGGAATTCGGCTGCTGGTCTGGTTCATGGATGCGGGAATCTGGGGTGCGTGGGTTGAATGCTCGGCCGCCATATTGCGCTCCGGGCGCGGACGCGGTCAAACCGCTTTACGGCGACGCGCGCCGAAGGAGTCGTGTGGAACGCGCGAATGTGCCAGACTCCCCACTTATAACGACAAAGAACGATCCGCGCGGCATTCGGCGCGGAAGGGGGGATCATGGCCGAAGGTGCGGGCGGCACGCCGACGTGCAGCGAACGAATTGCCACGTTCGTTACGGAATTCGATATCGATCAGGCGCTGGGCGAACTGATCGGCATCGCCGAAACCGCGTTCACCGATACCATTGGCGTGATGTTGGCGGGCAGCCGCGAGCCCGCCGCGCGGATGACGGTGGAATTGGCGCGCGGCGAAGGGGCGGCGCCGGCGGTGGGGATCGTCGGCCGCGGGATGCGGACGAGCCCCCAGAACGCGGCACTTGCCAACGGCACGGCGACCCAGGCCCTGGATTACGATCTGTCCTTCATGATCGGCCAGTCGACCGCGGCGCTCATCCCCGGCCTTCTGCCGCTCGCCGAAAGCACCGGTGCCACACCCCGGGAAGTGATTGCCGCCTTCATCGTGGGGGCGGAGGTCTGCGGCGCGCTGGCGCGATCCTACCCGCTGCTTTCCAGCGACGGCGGGTGGCACGGCGCGGGGGTGCTGGGCACGATCTGCGCTGCCGCGGCTTACGCCCGCCTGACGGGCCAGCCGGAAACCGCGATCCCCGACATCATCGGTATCGCCGCCTCCATGGCGTCGGCGATCAGCGTCAATTTCGGAACCATGACCAAGCCGCTGCACGCCGGGTTGGCGGCGCGCAACGGGATCGCGGCGCTGGGACTGGGCGCCCAGGGCTTCACCGCCCATCCGGCGGCGCTTGAGGGCAAGAACGGCTTCTTCCCCTGCTTCGCCCAGGCGCTGGATTGGGATGTCGGGCCCTTCGACAAGCTGGGAAAGGATTTCGCCCTGCTCGACCCCGGTTGCAAGATCAAGCCTTTCGCCTGCGGCGGGCTGCTTCATTGCTCGATCCAGGCCGCCCTCAATCTTGCGGAGCGCGAAAAGCCCGACATCGACGGCATCGCGCGAATCACCGTCGGCGTCAGCCCCCATGCCTTCGGCCGGGCCATCGACCGCTACCCCTGGTCTGAGGATTCCTCGCGCTTTTCGCTGCGCTACCTGGTGCCCTACGCGCTCATTCATGGCGCGCCGATGCTCGATGCTTTCACCGAAGCGGGCTATGGCGAAGCCAAGGTGCGCGCCCTGGGGGAGAAATATGAGGGCCGGGTGGACGACGAATTCGCGGGCCTCAGGGGATCGGGCGCCTACAGCCCGGCCCGGGTCACCATAGACATGACAGATGGGACCCGCCTTGAAGAGGTGGTCTACGAGCCGTTCGGCACCCCGGGCAACCCGCTTGGCGATGACGCGTTCCGGCGAAAGTTCGAGTCCTGCGCGGCCCCCGTCATCGGCGCCGACCGGGCGGGGGACCTGTTCGCGTTGCTCTCCAACCTCTCCGCCCAGGACAGCCTGCGCGGCCTTTGGCCCCTGATCACCGTGAGTGAGGCGAACTGACAGGGCCGGTTTCCGCCCCCAACTGGACAGCGTAGAGAGCCCGGCATTAGAATGACAACAACACCGCATCCAAAAACAAGGAAACGACCGATAGGGAGATAATCACATGGCGCGCGCGATCCCCGCCATCGACGCCGATGGCCATATCATGGAATTGCAGAGCGAGGTTCGGAATTACCTCGATGACAGGTGGAAGGGTCGCGATACCCAGCTGTGGCCCGGTGGGCAACCCTGGGACACCGAGCTTTCCGGAAAGCTGGAGCTGCCCTACGGCTACCACCGCGGGCTCAACGCCAAGCAGCAGGTCGATATCTGGAACCGCATCTGCGACGATCATGAAATCGATAAGGCCATTTTGTTCCCGACCGGTTCCGGCAACATGGTGAAATTGCAGGAACCCGACTATTGCCGGGACGTGTGCCGTGCCGCCAACCGCCATTTCGCCACCGACTACATGACCGACCGGCTGTTCCCCGTCGGGGTTCTGCCCATGCGCGACCCCCAGGCGGCGGCGGCCGAGTTGGAATACGCGACCAACGAACTCGGTCTCAAGGGGTTCGAGGTGCTGCCCGACGGCCTGCCCTTCGGCCTCGGCGATCCGTTCTTCGATCCGGTCTATGAGGCCGCGGAGAAGTGCGGTGCGACGATCGGCATCCACGGCACCCGCCATTGGGCCCATGAGTGGGGCGCGGGCAAGCTCAAGACCTTTGCGGAGGTCCATTGCTATGCCTTCCCGGCCGGCGTCATCTGCAACTTCACTTCGGTCCTGGCGCAGGGCGTGTCGATCCGGTTCCCCAAGCTCAAGATGGGTTTCCTGGAAATCGGTGCGACCTGGCTGCCCTATTACCTCGACCGCCTGGACGAGCATTACGAAAAACGCGCCGAGGAGGAGATGCCGCTTCTCAAGAAGAAGCCATCGGATACCTTCCGCGACTCCAGTCTCAAGGTCTCGCTGGAAGGCAAGGAAACCCTGCTGCGCGAGACCATCGATTTCGTCGGCGCGGAGCATTTGATCTACGCCACCGACGTGCCCCATTGGGACGGGGAGTTCCCTGAGAATCTGGAGGAATTGCGCGATGCGAACAATCTGACGGACGCGGAAAAGAACGCAATCCTGCACGACAACGCGGCAGAGCTGTTCTCCATTTGACGCGGGGGGCCGGGCTTTTCGCTCGCCACGTAAGGCCCACCTGGGAGGAACCAAGCCAAACGTTTTGGTGCCAAGAATTCTTTCACGCACACAAGTGATACGGCAATCACGGGAGGCAGATATGATCTCTGGTATTCGGATAATGGCTGCAATGGCGCTGGGCGCGTCGGTCGCGGTGACGGCTGCCGGTTCCGCCAAGGCGGACGCGGTGGCGGATTTCTATAAGAACAAGAAAATGACCATCCTCATCGGCTCGACGGTCGGCGGGGGCTACAATCAGTATGGTCGGCTTCTGGGCCGGCACATGGGCCGGCACATTCCGGGCCAGCCCGACTTCATTCCCAAGAACATGCCGGGCGCCGGCGGTCGGCGGGCGCTCGACTTCGTTGCCCACGTGGCGCCCAGGGACGGCACGGTGCTCGGCATCCTGGTGCGCTCCACCTTCTTCGACAAACTGATGTATCCGAAGAAGGCGATCGATGTGGATCCGACGACTCTCACTTGGATCGGCAGCGCCAACAAGGAAGTCGGCACCTGCATCGCCTGGCACGAGTCGGGGTTCAAGGACCTGAACGACATCAGGCAGCGGGTCTCCACCATGGGCTCCAGCGGCCCGGCCAGCTCGGGATCGATCTTCCCGAAGGTCCTGAACGAGGTGGCGGGCACCAAGATGAAGATCATCCTGGGCTA
>JAOTVC010000146.1 GCA_029863585.1 Alphaproteobacteria bacterium
GCAGCAGCGAAGCGGCCTTTCGCCGCAACCGCCGCATCGAACTGAAGTTCACCGAGCGCTGAGGGCGGGGGTGGCGGCGCTTGCCTCGCGCCCCCGGTCCTGATCGAACTGCAATTCCGCAAGCCGGGCATAGAGCCCGCCCTCGGCCATCAATTGGTTGTGGGTGCCCTGGGCGACGATCCGCCCTTCGTCGAGGACGACGATGCGGTCGGCCTCCAGCACCGTCGCCAACCGGTGGGCGATGATCAGCGTCGTGCGGCCGGCCATCAGCCGTTCAAGCGCGTCCTGCACCAGCCGCTCACTCTCGGAATCCAGCGCGCTGGTCGCCTCGTCGAGCAGGAGGACGGCGGGATCGCGGAGGATGGCCCGGGCGATGGCGATGCGCTGGCGCTCGCCGCCGGAAAGACGCACGCCCTTCTCGCCCAGGAAGGTATCGAACCCTTCCGGCAGCGCATCGAGGAAACGGTCGGCGGCGGCGGCCTCGGCGGCGGCGCGGATCTCGGCATCGCTGGCATCGAGACGGCCGTAGCGCAGATTCTCGGTGCCGCTCGCCGAAAAGATCACGGGGTCCTGGGGCACCAGTCCGATGCGCGCGCGCAAGCCCGCGGGATCGGCGTCGCGCAGTTCGACGCCGTCGAAGGTGATGCGCCCGGCCTGGGGATCGTAGAACCTGAGCAGAAGCTGGAAGACGGTGGACTTTCCCGCGCCCGATGGGCCGACCAGGGCGATCTTCTCGCCGCTTGCGATGTTCAGGCTGAAATCCTTGAGCGCCGCTGCGCCGGGCCGTGCGGGATAGTGGAAGGTCACGTTCTCGAACGCCACCTCGCCGCGGGCCGGCGCCGGCATCGCCACCGGATCGGCGGGCGCCGCGATGGTCGGGCGCACCGCGAGCAGCTCGGTCAGGCGCTCGGTGGCGCCGGCGGCCCGTTGCAGGTCGCCCACCACCTCGCTGATGGCACCGGTCGCCCCCGCCACCAAGGCGGCATAGAAGATGAAGGCGGAAAGCTCACCGGCCGTGATGCGCCCGGCCAGGACATCGTGGCCGCCCATCCACAGGATGGTGCCGATGCCGCCGAACACCAGCAGGATCACCACCGCGGTCAGCGCCGCCCGGGCGCGGACCCGCCGGACGGCGGCACCGAACGCGCCCTCGACCTGGCGGTCGAACTGCTCCCGGTCCGCGTCCTCATGGCAGAACGCCTGGATGGTGCGCGTCGCATTCAAGCTTTCCTCGACATGGGCGCCGACATCGGCGACCCGGTCCTGGCTGGTCCGCGACAGCCGGCGGACCCGCCTGCCGATCAGCACGATGGGCGCCACCACCACGGGGACGAACACCACCACCATCAGGGTCAGCCGGGGACTGGTCACCGCCAGCATCACCAGGCCGCCGGCGAGCAGCAGCACGTTGCGCATGGCGACCGACGCCGAGGAGCCGATCACCACCTGCAACAGGGTGGTATCCGTGCTGATCCGCGACATCACGTCGCCCACCCGGGTGGTCTCGTAGAAGGCGGGGTCCAGGGTCAAGGCATGGGAAAAAACCAGCTTGCGCATGTCGGCCACTACCCGTTCCCCCAGCCAGGAGACCAGGGAATAGCGCGCATAGGTGGCCGCCGTGAGGATCACGATCACCACCAGCAGGCCGATCAGGGCGCGGTCCAGAAGGCCGCTCTCGCCCGACGTGAAGCCCTGGTCCACCAGCAGGCGCAGCCCGATGCCCATGGTCAGCACCGTGGCGGCGGCGACGCTGAGCGCCAGGACGGCGCCCGCCACGGCCAGCTTGTAGGGCGCGACATAGCGCCACAGCCGGCCGAGGGCGCCCAAACGCCCCTTGGCGGGGCCGAGCCCGTCGCCGTCGGCGGTCGGCGTGCTGGGAGTAGCGCTGGTCATGAGCGATCCGTCCACGTTGGGGGCAGCGCTCGGCGGTGCCCGATTTGGGCCGGTAATGTAGCCGGATGGCGGGTGCGAATACAGCCCCCTTGGCGGGCCGGCGCCGACGGCGGCTAAGGCCCTTTTCCTTGCATTCTTGCCGCTCTTTCGATATTAAACCCTCCGCGCTTGGCCATGATCGTGGCCGGGGCGCCAGGACTCGGGTTCAGCCGCGGCCTTCGGGCCATGAGGGAAAAGCCATGAAGAAAGACACCCATCCCGAATATCACGAGATCACGGTGATGATGACCGACGGCTCGTCCTACAAGACGCGCTCCACCTGGGGGGAGCCCGGCGATACCCTGAAGCTCGACATCGATTCGAAGTCCCATCCGGCCTGGACCGGCGTCCACCGCCTGATCGATTCCGGCGGCCAGCTTGCCAAGTTCAACAAGCGGTTCGAAGGGTTCGGCCTGAAATAGGGCGCCGACCGCGCGCCGTTTGGGACAAGGCCGGCCCCGGGGGCCGGCCTTTGTGTTTCCGGGGCCTTGCGGGCGCCTGGATCCCGGGTCGGGATCAGGAAAAAAACCGCGGCGGCTGCGCGCCGATCCCACTCTGAACCAGCTCATCGAGGCGCGTGACCCGGACATAGAGCCGGTGGCTGCGCGCCATCAGATCGCTGAGCAGTTGGGGCAGATCGTCGTAGGCCGCGGGGTCGCCGTCGGCCAGTGTCTTGTTGCGTTCGAGAACATAGGGCGGCCGGGCGGCCTCGGCCTGGGTCAGTTCCCCCGCCAGGACCGCCTTGCGGGCCAGCAGCCACGCCATGATGGTGGTCAGCCGGGCGGTCAGCCGGGTGGTTTCCCGGGTCAGGCGGAGCCGGTCGCTCGCGATCATCTGGTCAAGGTCCGCCGGTTCCTCGATGGCTATGTAATCCCTGGCTTCGACCAGCAGATTGGTGGCTTCTTCATAGGTTTTCTCGAAGAACGCCGTCGCCGCATCTCCCATCATGACTGTTCTATCCTTTACAAAAGCTACTCTACCAAGCGTGACCGGCATCTCCCGATACCGTTGAGGGCAAGATATCACGGCCCTCCTCGGGCGGCCCGCGGGCATCGGTCGGGCGCTACATTTGCTTGATAAGGTATTGTTTTTCCCTTCATAAATTTTTCCATCTTTTTAGATTTTCCGACCTTGAAACCGCTTGGCAGGGCCCTAAATGAAGGTCCAGCGGTGCCCCAATGGGGCCGC
Source organism: Alphaproteobacteria bacterium (assembly GCA_029863585.1). Lineage (GTDB taxonomy): Bacteria > Pseudomonadota > Alphaproteobacteria > SMXQ01 > SMXQ01 > SMXQ01. The sequence continues at coordinate 3,121 of JAOTVC010000146.1, forward strand.
TCCCGGGGTGCGTCGCTGATGACGGCCCGGGCGATCCAAAGACCCCGTATTGCTTGATTGGAGGATATGGACATGACCGGTTTTGATTTCTCTCCCCTGTTCCGTTCAACCGTGGGGTTCGACCGCATCAACCGCCTGATGGAAAGCGCGCGTTTGCCGGAAAACGACAGCGCCTATCCCCCCTACAACATCGAAAAGACCGATGAAAACCACTACCGGATCACCGTTGCGGTGGCGGGCTTCGGCGAGGACGACCTCGACGTCGCGGTCAAGGACAACAGCCTGCTGATCTCCGGCAAGATCCAGCGCGGCGAGGAAGCCGAGGCCAAGCGCCAGGTCCTGCACCGCGGCATCGCCGGGCGCGCCTTCCGGCTCAACTTCGCCCTTGCCGACGCGGTGGTCGTGCACGGTGCGAAGCTCGAGAACGGCCTGCTGCACGTCGCCCTCGAACGGGTCGTGCCGGAAGAGGCCAAGCCGCGCAAGATCGCGATCAACGGCGGCGACCAGGGTCGCGTCGTGGAAGGCAAGGCCGCCTAAACTCGGCCCTGCCGCGGCCCGCCCTGGGCCGGAGAGAAACACGCCGCCCCGGCGCATCGGCCGGGGCGGCGGCATTTGGGGCCGGTGCCCGCGGCGCCTTCAGCCGCGTGGAGACAAAAAAAGAGCCGCCCCAAGGGGCGGCTGAAAGTTTAACAGGGAGGCGTCAAAAGGATTGGACTGTGTCCAATGAACAACCCTGACGAGGAATTGTCTGAGCACGAAAATAGGCGCCAATGGTTAACCCGAGGTTAATTAAAGCTACTATTTTCGCGAAAAATTATGCCAATCAAATGAGGGGCCTAGCTGCGAAACACGTCCTCGGCGCTGTCGCGGAACCCCTTCTTGGCCCCGATCGCCGCTTCGGCGCGGGCGATCTCGGCCCTGAGATCCGCAATATAGGCCTCAATCTCTTCTATGGAACAGGTGTCGAAGACCTTGGCTTCGAAGCTTTTCGCCTTGACCGGTTCGAGATCGTCTTCGTTCATGCATTCGCTCCACCCGGTTGGGCGGGACCGAGCCCCGCGAAAGATTTTGCCCTTTTTCACCGAAACTATATGATTGGAACTACGTTATTGCCACAATCGTGGTGCGGCCCGGGCGAAAACCAAAGCCCGGGCCCATCACTTTCCTGGCCGACAAAACCTGAATGCGCAAGCAAGGAGGACAGATGGTTGTCCCGTTAATGCCCAAAGCGACCGCCGTTTGGCTGATCGAGAACACCGGCCTAACCTTCGAACAGATCGCCGATTTCTGCCAGCTTCACGCGCTTGAAGTGCAGGCGATCGCCGACGAGGAGGTGGCCGTGGGCATCGTCGGCATCGACCCGACCACCAACGGCCAGCTGACCCGGGAAGAGATCGAACGCTGCGAGCAGGATTCCGCAGCGCGCCTGCAAATGGCCGAGGCCACCATGCCGCGCCCGGCGCCCAAGACCAAGGGCCCCCGCTATACCCCGATCGCCAAGCGCCAGGAACGGCCCGATGCCATCGCCTGGCTGCTGCGCCATTATCCGGAACTGTCGGACGCCCAGATCTCGCGCATCGTCGGCACCACCAAGACGACCATCAACGCGGTGCGCGACCGTACCCATTGGAAGGGCGCCAATATCTCGCCGGTAGACCCTGTGGATATCGGCATCTGCAGCTACGAGGAGCTGCTTGCCGAGGTCCAGACCGCACGCAAGCGCAAGGCCCGGGCCGAGGCTCGCGCCGCCAAGGAAGCTGCCAAGCAGGAACAGGGTACGGCCAAGGAAGGCGCCCTCGCCGGAGTGACGGAAGGCGCCGCACCCCCAGCGGCGGGGCCCGCGGCGGGCGGCGCCGTCAATCCCTATCACGAGCATCTGCCGATGGCGCAACCCAAGCCTTCGGTGCCGGACGCGCCCAAGGTTGAGGACGTTTTTCCTGCGGCACCGGCGAAAGACGGCGGCGGCAGCGGTGCCAGCGAAGACGACGATCCGGACCGTCAGCCCTAGCAGAGGACAGGGCCCGGCGCGGCGCCACAGCCGGCGGCCGGGAGCCACGAACGGCAAGAAAGAACGCGCCCCGAGGGGCGCGTTCCGCGTTTGGACCTTAGGCGTTCTCTATCTTGAGAAGTTCGTCCTTTATTCGCAACTTCTGCCGTTTCAGGTCCGCGAGATGTTGGTCATCGGGATAAGGTCGCGATAGCTCGTCTTCGATCTCTTGTTCCAAGCCGGCGTGGTCGGCTTTCAGTTTCTCGATCTGCGCATCCTGATCTTCCAAGGACATTCCTATCTCCTTCGTGCCAACAGGCAAGGTCTGCACCAACACGGGGGATTTGGCATCGGTCGATTGGCCCCCCAGGCATTGCCCGTCGCCGATGCGGGATTGGGCCCCGTATCACCGTGAAAATGCTACCGCAAACTGCGCCGAAGTCCAAGGACCGAGCGACGACGGCAACCTCACATCAGGGTTTCCGCGATGTCCAGCGCCGCCTCGGGCGCGATGCCCGGGAAGGCCTGGCCCAGGACATGGGCGAAATGGACGCAGTCGGCGGGTTGGAACGCGATTTCGAGGCTATCCAGGTAGAGCCCGAAATTGCGCCCGCCGTCGGCGGCCCGATCCGCAAGCGGCGCATCCCCGGCCCCGGCAGGCCGGTCCACCGCCGCCGCAAGCAGCAACTGCTCAAGATGCTCGGAATTGATCTCCGCCGCCTGAATACTGCCCCTGAGCGTTTCCCGCAAGCCCTCGGGGGTCTCTTGAAATCCGGTCTTGAGGCTGGTCCGGATCTTGCGCAACCCCCTGACCACCACCTCGTGCCATTGATCCGTCGCGGCCCTGAGGGCGCGCAGGTCTTGGTCCGTCATCACGCCACGGCCGGAATGGCCGAGCCACAGGCAGAACAGCATGACATTGACGTCGATCCCATGGCGCGCCTGCAGATGGAGGCAGGCCGCGCCGACCCCCTCGCGGTGATAAACCTCTAGGGAGAAATCCCAGAACGGATGGTCGGGAAAGTCCATCGCACCTACCCTGCCTCAATCGTCGCCGAACGAGATGCCCAATCCCCGGGCCGTCCGCATCACCGGACCGTTGATTTCGACCTTGCGCGGTGCGCCCGCGACCTCGGCCAGCGGGAGATCGGTCACCTGGCGGTTCTGCCACACCACCACGCGCCCGAATTCGCCCCTGCTGATCAGGTCGACCGCATGCACGCCGTAGGCCGCACCCACCACCCGGTCGGTGGTCGACGGCCGCCCGCCGCGCTGGACATGGCCGAGGATGGTGAAGCGGGTTTCCCACCCGGTCGCCGCGGCCAGCCGGTCGGCGAGGTAATGGCCGATGCCGCCGTAACGGGCCTGGCCGTCACTATTGCCAACGGTGAAGCGGCGGCCGTCCTCGGCGGCGCAGCCCTCGGCGGCGACCACCAGGGCGAAATCGCGCTCCCATTCGGAATCGATCTCCTTGATCTTGCGGGCCAGCGCCGCCATCGTGAAGGGAACCTCCGGGATCAGGATGATGTCCGCGCCGCCGGCGACACCGGCGGCCAGCGCGATATGGCCCGCGTCGCGGCCCATCACCTCCAGGATCATGATCCGCGAATGGGACGCCGCCGTGGTCTGCAAGCGATCGAGCGCCTCGGTCGCGACATTGACGGCGGTGATATAGCCGATGGCGTTCTCGGTGCCGGGAACGTCGTTGTCGATGGTCTTGGGGATGCAGACGACCTTGAGCCCGCCTTCCTGTTCCAACCGGCGGGTGATTTTGAACGACCCGTCGCCGCCCACGACGATCATGCCGTCAAGCCCCAGCGCCCGATAGCCCGCGTAGATTTCTTCCGAGCGGTCCTTGCGGCTGCCGTCGGCCATGGGAAAATCGAACGGGTTGCCGCGATTGGTGGTGCCGATCAGGGTGCCGCCCATGCGCAGCACCTCGCCGTGGAACTTATCGAGGGTGAGCGCCACCGCGTCCGGCGGCGATGTCATCAGGCCCAGGGTGCCGCGCTTGATTCCCATCACCTCCCAGCCGTAGCCATGGACGGCGCGGAACACCACGGCCCGAATCACGGCGTTCAGGCCGGCGCAATCTCCGCCGCTTGTGAGGATTCCAATTCGCTTGGGCTGCGCCATGACATTCCCGGCCGGTGGGTAACCGGGTTCCAGCATTACCCAAATGGCGGCGCGCCATCAATAGGCATCACCGGCCATGTCCACGCGGGAGGCAAATAACTTGGTTTGATGGGCGCCCGGCGGGAAAGCGCCGGGGTTCAGGAGGTGCCTTGGGACGTGGTCGGCTTGCGGGCGTACATCGCCCGGTCCGCCTCATCAAGCATCGCGGACGCGTCCTCACCCCCCTTGAGGGCATAGGCGCCCGAGGAGATCGACACGGTGAGCTTTCGGCCCTTCCATTCGAAGGGCGTCCCGGAAATGGCCCCGGCGAGGTTTTCCGCGATCTGGATGGCTTCCTCCTCCGGCGCATTGGCCAGAATAATCCCGAACTCGTCGCCGCCGAGCCGTCCGACAACGTCGGATTCTCGGATATTGGCGGCAAGCAGGTCGGCGACATGGGCAATCGCCGCATCGCCCGCGGCATGGCCGTGGGAATCGTTGATCGACTTCATGTCGTTGATGTCGAAGTAGAGCACGCTGATCTCACCGCCGTAGCGCTGGGAATAAGCCAGCATGCGCGACAATTCGCGCACGAAGGAGCGGCGGTTGGAAATCGGCACCAGGGCGTCTTCGTCGGCCAGCTTCTCGAGATGGGTGATCCGCTTCTTGCTGTCTTCCAACTCCTGGCGCAGCTTGCTGACTTCCTCAAGAAGACTGACGATCGCCTCGCGAACCTTGGGCGTGAATTCCTGTTCGGGGATTCCCATCACCGAAGCCGAGTCGTTCACCGGCGCAGCCCGGGTCACGGTCGCAGCTTTGGTGACCCCGGCGGCCGGACGCAGTCGGGTCACCCCGGCGCTGCCGCCAACGGAGCGCGTTTGGCCGATTTTCATCGCTGGACTTCTCCTATCAGGGACTTCCCCCCATCCGACGCCCTTTCCCGGCGCCAATGGGAGCGCCGCCGAAGAGAACGGGGAGAAAACACTTAGTGACCAATCCTTAACCACCGGTTAACGAACGCCCGCGCCCGTGGGACCGATGCGGCGGCTTTGCGCCCAACCGCCACCGCCCTGGCAGGTTGCCTTGAGGGCGCGCCTACCTATAATGTCGGCTTCCTTCGCGGGGCGCGGGGTCTCCCGCCGCGCGCCTCGGCATTCGAAAGCGACCAAATGGCAGACCTAACCCCGCCGATCGCCATCATCATGGGCAGCCAATCCGATTGGGCCACCATGCGCCATGCGGCGGTTACCCTGGATGGTCTGGGGGTGGCCTATGCGGCAAAGATCGTGTCCGCCCACCGCACGCCGAAGAGGCTCTACGACTTCGCCGCCGGCGCCCGGGATGCCGGGTTCAAGGTCATCATCGCCGCCGCCGGCGGCGCCGCGCATCTTCCGGGCATGGCCGCCTCCATGACGCCTTTGCCGGTGTTCGGGGTGCCGATCGAAACCGCGGCGCTCAAAGGCATGGACAGCCTGCTTTCCATCGCCCAGATGCCGGGCGGCGTGCCGGTGGGGACGCTCGCCATCGGCCGGGCCGGGGCCATCAACGCAGCCCTTCTGGCCGCGGCGGTACTGGCACTCAGCGATCTGGGCATCGCCAAGGCGCTCGACGATTACCGGGCCGCCCAGACCGACGCCGTGGCGCTGGAACCCAGCGACGACTCCTGAACCCAGCTCCCGTGTCCGAACCTCCCTTCCCTTCCCTCCTTCCGGGCGCCGCCATCGGCATCGTCGGCGGCGGCCAACTGGGGCGCATGACGGCCCAGGCGGCGGCCCGGATGGGCTATCGCGTCCACATCTTCACCCCGGAAGCGGACAGCCCGGCGGCCCAGGTCACACCGGACGTAACCATCGCCGCCTATGACGACCTGGACGCAATCGCGGCCTTCGCCCGGACCGTCGACGTCGCCACCTTCGAATTCGAAAACGTGCCGGCGGCGACGGCCATAGCGCTTGCCGAACATGTGCCGCTTCGGCCCGGCGTTAACTGCCTGGAAGTCGCCCAGGACCGCATCCGCGAGAAAACCTTCCTGAATGCCAACGGCGGCCCCACCGTCGCCTTCGAAGCCGTCGATTCGGCCGCGGACCTGGCCCGGGCGCTGGAGACGATCGGCCGCCCGGCGGTGCTCAAGACCGCCCGGCTCGGCTATGACGGCAAGGGCCAGGTGCGAATCGAGCCCGACACCGATGTGGGCGAAGCCTACGCGGCGATGGGTGCCGCGCGCGGCATCCTCGAAGCCTTCGTCGATTTCGATTCCGAAATCTCGGTCATCCTGGCGCGTCAGGACGCCGAGCGCGTCGTCGCCTTCGAGCCGGTGGAGAACCGCCACCGCCACCACATCCTGGACACCACCATCGCCCCGGCGCCGATCCCGGCGGATCTCGCCCGCCAGGCCGTCGCCATCGCCGAGGCCATCGCCGAAGGCCTCGACCTCATCGGGCTGCTGGCGGTGGAACTGTTCGTCACCGCCGACGGCAAGCTTCTGGTCAACGAGATCGCGCCCCGGCCCCACAATTCCGGCCATTGGTCGATCGACGCCTGCGTCACCAGCCAGTTCGAGCAGTTCGTCCGCGCCATCTGCGGGTTGCCGCTCGGCAATCCGTCACGCCATTCCAATGCGGTGATGCGCAATCTGATCGGCGACGACATCGACGAAATCGCCGCCCTGATGGCCGATCCGGACATCAAGATCCACCTCTACGGCAAGGCCGAGGCCCGGCCCGGGCGCAAGATGGGCCATGCCACCAAGCTCTATCCGCTGGAGGCCAAGGGGCCGCCGCCCAAGATGCCGTTTTTCGGGATGTAGGGTTAGGAGCGCGGCGCTGCGCCGGGACCGGCATCCTCCGGGCCGCCGTCGCCGGGGGCATTGCCGCCGCCGCCCGGCGCGCCGGAACGGCGGGCCGCA
>JAOTVC010000357.1 GCA_029863585.1 Alphaproteobacteria bacterium
ACATCCTCGACGTCGATCCGCCCGGTGATCCGGCCAAGCGACCGGGCGGCGAGCCGCAGATCCTCGGCATTGAATTCGACCGGCCTCTCCGGCGCCGCCCGGCGCAGCGCCTCGAACGTCTCGACCAGCGCCGCGCGATGGCGCGCCCGGGTGATCGGGGCCCCCTGGCCTGGACCCATCCGCGCCCGGGCCATTGCTTCCAGCGCCGCGAGGACCTCGGCCAGACCGGCTTCGGTCCGGGCCGATACACTATATATAGGTAATTTTTCGCCACCTAACCCGACATAAAGCATTTCCGATGCATCTTTTCGCGGATCGCGCAGGTCCACCTTGTTGAGGATCAACAGGCTCGCCCCGTCGGCAAGATCGCGGGTCTCGCCATCCAATGCGGGCCAGGCTTCCGCATCGAACACCAGAATCTTCAGGTCCGACTCGGCGGCACGAGCCCGGGCCCGGCGGATGCCCTCGATCTCCACGTCGGAGACTGCTTCGCGCAGCCCCGCGGTATCCGCCACCGTCACCGGCAGGCCCCCCAAATCCAGATGCACCTCGATCACGTCGCGGGTGGTGCCGGCGGTCTCCGAGACGATGGCCGCATCCCGGCCCGCCAACCTGTTCAACAGGCTTGATTTGCCGACATTGGGCGCGCCGAGGATCACCGCCCGCACCCCCTCGCGCAGTCGCTCGCCCCGGCGATTATCATTGAGATGGGCCTCGATTTCCCCGGCCAGCGCCGAAATCTTGGGGAAAATGCCGGAAATCAGGCCATCGGGCAGATCTTCGTCACTGAAATCGATCGCCGCCTCGAGCTCCCCGCACAACCCGATCAAGCTCTGCGCCCACGCTTCATAGCGCTCCGCCAAGGCACCCAGATACTGGCCCATGGCCTGGCGCCGCTGGGCTTCCGTCTCCGCCGCCACCAGATCGGCCAAGGCCTCGGCCCGGGTCAGGTCCAACTTGGCGTTCTCGAAGGCGCGCCGGGTGAATTCCCCGGCCTCGGCCGGCCGCAACCCCGCAATCGCGGCGAGCGCTTGCGTCACCGCCGCCAAGCACGCCCGCCCGCCATGAATATGCAGCTCCGCGACGTCCTCGCCGGTGAAACTCGCCGGCCCGGGGAACCAGATCACGAGTCCATCATCGATGGGAAGATTCTCCTCTGCCTCCCCCGTGCCAGCTTGCGCGGGCGGGAACAAGCGCCGGTGGGCTGCCAATCGCGGCGGCGGCACCGACCCCCGGATCAACGCCTCCAACGCATGGCGGGCAAGGCCGCCTGAAATCCGAATGACCGCAACACCCGCCATGCCGGGCGCCGAGGCCAAGGCGTAAATCGTGTCGTTTCGGTTCATCGGCTCGCCGCCATGCCTCTTTCGAAAACGCGCGTACCGGATATCCCGGGCGCCAACGCACCCACGGAAATTGGGGTTGTTTGGTTGCCCCGGCCAACGCACACTGAATTTCCCGGTCCATCGCTTATCACTTTTGCCGGCGCCGGCGCCAGACGCTTATCGGCCCGTGTCGCCCGTGGAGCCTCATGAAAAACGCCCTCGGCAAGGAAACCAGCCCCTATCTGTTGCAACACGCGGATAACCCCGTCCATTGGCAGGCCTGGGGCGAAGCGGCGTTCTCCACCGCCAAGGCGGCGAACAAACCGATCCTGCTGTCGGTCGGCTACGCCGCCTGCCATTGGTGCCACGTCATGGCCCATGAAAGCTTCGAGGACCCGGCGATCGCGGCGCAGATGAACGAATTGTTCGTCAACATCAAGGTCGACCGGGAAGAGCGCCCGGATATCGACAGCATCTACCAGACGGCGCTGGCGCTGCTGGGCGAGCAGGGGGGTTGGCCGCTCACCATGTTCCTGACCCCCGACGGCGTGCCGTTCTGGGGCGGCACCTATTTTCCGCCTCAGGCCATGTTCGGCCGCCCGGCCTTCGCCACCGTGCTTGCCAAGGTCGCCGAGGTCTATCGCGAAAAGGCCGACATGGTCACCAAGAACGTCAAGGTCATGACGGCCGCGTTGGAAAGAACCGCCAGCCCCGCCAGCGGCGATCTGATCCCCGCCAGCCTCGGAAACCAACTGGCCGAGCACCTTCTCTCCCAGTTCGATCCCAATCATGGCGGCATCGGCAGCGCCCCGAAATTTCCCCATGTGCCGGCGCTGGATCTCGTGCTGCGCTGCCATCTCAGAACCAAGAATCCCAAGATGGCCGACGCCGTCCGGCTGGCCCTGCGCCAAATGTCCCAGGGCGGCATCTACGATCACCTGGGCGGTGGTTT
>JAOTVC010000147.1 GCA_029863585.1 Alphaproteobacteria bacterium
GCCTCTTGAAGCAGGTCATGGAAGCGGAGAATGTGGATGCCAAGAAATGGCCGCCGCGCGGGCTCCTCGCCGTCATCCAGCGCTGGAAGGACCGCGGCCTCGGGCCCGACAAGGTGACGGCGGGCGAAGAAAGCGAATTTGCCGCCGGCCGTGCGCTCGCCCTCTACCGCCTCTATCAGGCGCGGCTCAAGACGCTGAACGCCTGCGATTTCGGCGATCTCCTCTCTCACTGCCTGGCGCTGTTCACCGAGAACCCCGACGTGCTCGCCGATTACCAGCGGCGCTTCCGCTACATCCTGGTGGACGAATACCAGGACACCAACGTCGCCCAGTACCTTTGGCTGCGCCTGCTGGCCCAGGGCGGGGGCAATATCTGCTGCGTCGGCGACGACGATCAGTCGATCTACGGCTGGCGCGGCGCCGAGGTCGGCAACATCCTGCGTTTCGAAAAGGATTTCCCGGGCGCGAGCGTCATCCGGTTGGAGCGCAATTACCGCTCCACTCCCGAGATCCTCGCCGCCGCCTCCGGGCTGATCGCCCATAACGATGGACGGCTCGGCAAGACGCTGTGGACCGAGGACGCGGAGGGCGACAAGATCCGTGTCACCGGCGTCTGGGACGGCGAGGCCGAGGCCCAGGTGGTGGCCGACGAGATCGAGGCCCTGCAACGCGGCGGCACGCCGCTCAACGAGATGGCGATCCTGGTCCGCGCCGGTTCCCAGACCCGGGCCTTCGAGGAACGTTTCCTCACCCAGGACATCCCCTACCGCCTGATCGGCGGCGTGCGATTCTACGAACGCCAGGAAATCCGCGACGCCGTCGCCTATCTCCGGGTGATCAATCAGGCCGATGACGATCTCGCCTTCGAGCGCATCGTCAACGTGCCCCGCCGGGGCCTCGGCGGCGCGACCCTCCAGGCGGTTCACCATGCCGCCCGGGCGATGGGCTCGGCGTTGACCACGGCGGCCGATCAGCTTGCCGGCACCGACGAGTTGCGCCCCCAGGCGCGCCGGTCCCTGGCTTCGTTGCTGGAGGATTTCCGGCGCTGGCGCACCATGGCCCAGGAACTGAGCCCGGCGGAGCTGACCGAGACGGTGATCGACGAATCGGGCTATGCCGCGATGTGGAAGGCGGACAAGTCGGCCGACGCGCCGGGGCGGCTTGAGAACCTGAAGGAACTGGTGCTGGCGCTGGAAGAGTTCGAAAGCTTGGGCGATTTCCTCGAGCATGTCGCCCTGGTGATGGAGCACGACACTGCCCAGGGCGGGGAAATGGTCAATGTCATGACCCTGCACGGCGCCAAGGGGCTGGAATTCGATGTCGTCTTCCTGCCGGGATGGGAAGAGGGCCTGTTCCCCCATCAGCGGGCGCTGGACGAGCAGGGCGGCGCCGGGCTGGAGGAAGAACGCCGTCTCGCCTATGTCGGTCTCACCCGGGCGCGCAAGAAGGCCTATGTCAGCTTCGCCGCCAACCGGCGGGTCTATAACCTGTGGCAATCGGCGATCCCGTCGCGCTTCGTCGACGAATTGCCGCCGGATCACGTCGAGGTCGAGGTCTCCCAGGGCCTCTATGGCGCCGGTCCGCGCGAGGATACGGGCTTCGCCGGCCTTTATGCGGAAAGCGGCGTCGCGCCGACCCGGCCCGCCGGGGTCAGACGGGGACCGCGGACCCCTGCGCGGATCGAGGAGACGCCGTCCTCCGCCGGCGGCAAGGAGGGCGCCCTGGCCAAAGGCACGCGGGTGTTCCACCAGAAATTCGGCTATGGCCGGGTGGTCGCGGCGGACGGCACCAAGCTGGAGATCGCGTTTGAAAAGGCCGGACGCAAGAAGGTGATGGCCGGGTTCGTCGAACCCGTCTGAGCCATGCCGGAAAGTCGACAGGCCGCGCCCCGGGGCGCTCCGGGCTCGGGTTCAGGGGGCGGCGGCTTTTGGGCCATCCGGTTGACCGTGGAGCGGGCCTTGGGAGCGGCCATCGAAGAGGCGCTCGCGGCGATTGCCGGTTCGGTCTCGCGTTTCGAAGAGAATCCCGACTGGCCGGAGCCCTCCGATTCCTGGTGTGTCGAAGCCATTGCCGACCGGAAACCCGACCGCGATGGGGTTGAGGCGCTGTTGGCCGCAACGGCCGAGGCGCTGGGCGCGCCCGCGCCGGCGTTCGAGATCGTGGCGATCGAGGACATCGACTGGCTGGCCCTGAACCGGCGCCAGTTTCCCCCGGTCACGGCCGGGCGGTTCTTCGTCCACGGCAGCCATTTCGAGGGCGCCGTGCCGGAGGGCAAGATCGCGATTTGCCTCGATGCCGGCCCGGCCTTCGGCTCCGGCACCCATGGCAGCACCCAAGGCGCCCTGATGGCGATCGACCGCCTGGCGGGGCGGGGTCCGTGGCGCCGGGTGCTCGATCTCGGTTGCGGGTCGGGGATCCTGTCCCTGGCGCTGGCGGCCGTGACCGATGCCGAGATCGTCGCGAGCGATATGGAAGAGGCCGCGGTGGACAACGTGGCGGCCAATGCCGCGGCGAACGGTGTCGGGGACCGGATTGTCGCGCTGCATGAGCACGGCGTCGGTGCCGCGGTGCGGGCCCGTGCGCCCTACGACCTGATAGCGGCCAATATCCTGGCCGAACCCTTGATCTCTATGGCGGGGGATATCGCGGAGGTGGCGGCGGCGGGGGGCACGGTGATCCTGTCGGGGCTCATTGCGCCGCAGGAACACGACGTGCTCGCCGCCTATCGCCGTGCCGGCTTCGACCATCGCATGACGCTGGCCCTCGGGCCTTGGAGCACGCTGCTGGTCACGACCCGCCGGCGCGGGCGGGGCCTCGACACATGAGGCCCGGGGGTGCCGGACCGCGTTAGCGGTCCAGCAGGCCGGCGGTCTTGGCGGCGTAAGCGGCGATGCCGGTACGGGCGATGCCCAGTTCGGCAAGCTGCGCGTCGCTCAGTTCGACCAGCCTTTCCGTGATGTGCTGGGTGTTGATGGCGCTGTTGATCGCGCTGGGCGAAACGGCGCTGAAAAAGTTCAGCACACGGGTGATGAGGTGAGCCTCTTCCTCGAAGGGCAGCTTCGGGAGAGAGTGATTGAGAATCGAATGGTCGGTCATGGTACTTGACTCCTTGATGTCTATCGGGTCCTTGCACACGGGTGCGCGGCGCAGTTCTGTCTGCCGCCCACCCTGTCATATCGCCTGGTTTGTTGATTTTAGGTGGTGCCCCGATCCTGAACTTTGCGTCAGGGTGCTTTGGGCACCACCATGTTGCGCTTTATATGCGCTCTTCCGGGCCTAATGACCCGCGCCAATTGCGGAATAGAGCCATGCAAAAAATGCATGCATCCTGTAGGAATCTGTTAAGAATTCGGCGATAGATTGACCGCTCGACTGCGAAATTCCCCATGTCCGCTGCCCCACACCTGGCCAAGGTCTTATGGTGCCGGGCGGAACAAGCCCTCGGAACAAGCCAAGGCGACCCAATCCGGGTCGCCTTGTTTGTAAAAATCTCAGGGAATTAGGGGTGTTTCCAGAGACTAACCGGTCGATGCCTTCGGCACTCAGCGGCGACCGCCAATTCATTCGTTAGCATTCTAATAAAAATGCCGGCTTCGTCAAGTGCCGATTTTCCGCCTGGTGACAAAGCCATGACAATGGAACATATCTAATTCTCAAAATCCGCGGGCAACGCACCCAATTCTGCCTAGGAGCATGCAGAACGTCGGTCGCGCTTCAGTCGCGTGTTCGGTTATTGGCAACGACGAAGAGCCCGGAAGCGGCAGCGGCGACCTTGGGAAGGTCGTCGCGGTGAATGCCCATCGAAGCAAGGTCTTCATCGCTGCAGAGCGAGAGGTTCCTAAACAGCTCCGAACTCAGCGCCGCCTCGTCGAGGTGTTCCACCGTGTCGCCGACGGCATGGGGCAGCTTGTCGGTGAAGAAGGCGAGAATATCGGTGAATAACCGGGCTTCCTCTTCGAAAGGGATGTGCTTTTGCTCGCTCATGATTCGATCCTTTGTATTCTTGGGTTGTCTTGGGCCGCCGGAATTGCGGCAAACGCCTAATCGCACAAAAAATACATGGGTACTGGTCGGCGGATTTTAAAGGCATGGGGGTTCCCTCGGCGACGGGTATTGGCCCTTGTCATCGCAGCCGGGCGTCACTAGCTTCCAAGCGATCCCCGTCGGGAGGCAAGGATGGGTGCGCCTGATGGCGAAAGAAAGTTCCAGTACCGGTAGGGCCAAGGCTCAGGCCGCCTATCAGGGCGACCGCGCCCTTGAGGGCCTGTTGGCCAGGTCCAAAGGACGGGGCGGGGTGCGTTATCGCTCCGCCCGCGAGGTGCGCGCGCTGCTCAAGGGGGTGCTGGCGGCGCCCTTCGGTCCCGATCCCGATGCCTGGCTCGACCTGGTGGGCGCGGGGCTTGGGGCCAGGCTGAAGACCCAACTGAAGGCTTTGAGGACGGAGATGGAGTCTCGCCCTCCGCCGGCGCCCCCGTCACCGGCGGAACGGCTCAGGGCGGTCCGGGCGCGCCTGAAAAAGAGCCGGCTCGACGGCTTTATCGTCGGCCTTGCCGATGCCCATCAGGGGGAATACGTGCCCGAAAGTGAGGCGCGCCTTTCCTGGCTTACGGGCTTCACCGGTTCCGCCGGCCTCGCCGTGGTGATGGCCGATAAGGCGGCGCTGTTCGTCGATGGGCGCTACACCCTGCAGGCCCGGAACCAGGTGGATACCAAGCGCTTCGTCCTCCATCACATCTCTCGCATGCCGCCCGCCAAATGGATCGCGGCCAACATGCCCAAGGGCGTCCGGCTCGGTTTCGATCCCTGGTTGTTGACGCCCAGGGACGTGGCGCGTTTCGAGGCCGCCGCCGCCGATGCGGGGGCCAAACTGGTGCCCGCCGCCCGCAATCCCATCGATGCGGTGTGGCGCCACCGGCCGGCGGCGCCGATTTCCCCGGTGCGGCCGCTCCCCAAGCGCTTTACCGGGCGCTCCAGCCTAGATAAGCGCCAGCAGATTGCTGCCGGCCTTGCCGCCCGGGGCGCCCGGGCCGCGGTGCTGTCGGCGCCGGATTCGATCGCCTGGCTGTTGAATATCCGGGGCCAGGACGTGGAATTCGCACCCCTGCCGATGGCCTTCGCGGTGATCGCACGGGACGGCAAGGTCCAGCTCGCCATCGATCCGCGCAAGATGACCGATGCGGCGTTGGCGCATCTCGGCCGGGATGTGAAGGTCATTGCGATCCAGGACCTCGGCCCGGCGCTCGACCGGCTGGCCAAGGGCGGCCGCCGGGTCGAGGTCGATCCCGGCCGTATTCCCTATTGGATCGCCCGCCGTCTCGCCCGCGGCGGGGCCGTGGTGGCGGAGGCCGCCGACCCTTGCGTGGCGCCCAAGGCCGCCAAGAACCGGGTGGAGCTCAAGGGCATCCGCGCCGCCCATCTGCGCGACGGCGCGGCGCTGACCCGGTTTCTCGCCTGGTTCGACGGCGAGGCCCCCAAGGGCCGGCTGACCGAGGTGCAGGCAGCGGCCAAGGTCGATGCCTTCCGGGCGGCAAACGACTTGTTTCAGGGCCTCTCCTTTCCCACCATCTCCGGCTCCGGTCCCAACGGCGCCATCGTCCACTACCGCGCGACGGCGGCGAGCGACCGGCGCATCCGCCCGGGCGACGTGTTCCTGCTGGATTCCGGCGGCCAATATCTCGACGGCACCACCGACGTCACGCGCACCATGTGGGTCGGCGGCGGACCGGCCCCGAACGCGGCCCTGAGGGACGTCTACACGCGCGTGCTCAAGGGCAATATCCAACTGGCCACGGTGAGGTTTCCCGCCGGAACTTCGGGTTCCCAGCTCGACGTGCTGGCGCGCCGGGCCCTATGGGATGGGGGGTTCGAATACGATCACGGGACCGGCCACGGGGTCGGCCACTTCCTCAACGTCCACGAGGGGCCCCAGCGGGTGTCCCAGATCCCCAATACGGTTGCGCTGGAGCCCGGAATGGTGCTGTCCGACGAGCCCGGCTTCTATAAGACCGGCGCCTTTGGCATCCGCATCGAAACCCTGTTGGCGGTGATCCCGGTCAAGGACGGGGTCGGCAAGCGGCCTATGCGCGGGTTCGAAACCCTGACCCTCGCCCCCATCGACCGCCGGCTGATCGATCCCAAGCTGCTTTCGGAAGAGGAACGGCACTGGCTCAACGCCTACCACGCCCGGGTTGCCAAGGCGCTGACGCCGCTGCTCGATCCCGCCACCAAAGCCTGGCTGAAACGCGCCGCCAAGCCGATCTAGGGACTTCTCTGCGGTTGGCGGGACGATTCAGGTTGACCCGTGTGCCTCACCCTGCGACGGGCTCGGGGCGAGGATTTTTTTTCAGATCCTCCTGCTGGGTTTGTCGAAGCCGGAACGCAGCGAACCGTGAACCCGCCGAACCGGGGCGCGGGTCAGGCGGCCGCCTTCAGTCCACCGCCGCCATTTCCCGCCATTCCTCCTCGGTCAGGATGGGGATTCCGAGCTCCTGGGCCTTCTTGGCCTTGGAGCCTGGATCGGCGCCGATCACCACGTAGCCGGTCTTCTTGGAGACCGAACCGGACACCCGGGCGCCCAGCGACTCGGCCTTGGCCTTGGCCTCTTTGCGGCCCATGGTCGTCAGGGTGCCGGTGAACACCACGGTCTTGCCGGTGAAGGGCGAATCGCTGACTCGGGGCGCGGTGGCCTCTTCGATGACGAGCAGCTGATCGAGGTCGTCCAGCACCTCGCGGTTATGGGGCTCGGCGAAGAAGCCGATGATGTCGTCGGCCAAGGACGGGCCGACGCCGTCGATATCGGTGAGCTCGCCATAAGCCTCCGATTCATGATCGGCCGCCGCGGCCATGGCGGATCGCCACTGGTCCAAGGTTCGATAGGTCCGGGCCAGCAGCTTGGCCGTCGCCTCGCCGACCTGCGGGATGCCGAGGGCATAGATGAAGCGATCCAGGCTCACCGTGCGGCGTGATTCGATGGCGCGGAGCAGGTTCTCGACGGATTTCTCGCCCCAGCCCTCGCGCTCCTTCAAGGCGGCTTCGTGGGAGGCCAGGCGGAAGATATCGCCCGGCGTCTTGATCAGCCCGTCGATCCAAAAGGCTTCCACGTGCTTGCCGCCTAGGCCTTCGATGTCGAAGGCGTCGCGCGAAACGAAATGCTTGAGCCGTTCGACCGCCTGGGCCGGGCAGATCAGGCCGCCGGTGCAGCGCCAGGCCACCTCGCCTTCTTCGCGCACCGCAAGGGAGCCGCAGCGCGGGCAGGTGTCGGGGAAGCGAAACGGCTTGGTCCCCTTGGGGCGCTTGTCCGCGATCACCTCCACCACCTGGGGGATGACGTCGCCGGCGCGCTGGATGACGACGGTATCGCCCACCCGCGCGTCCCTGCGCTTGATCTCGTCCTCGTTGTGCAGCGTCGCCCGGCTGACCACCACGCCACCCACGGTGACCGGCGTCAGGTGGGCGACCGGGGTCAACGTGCCGGTCCGCCCGACCTGGATTTCGATCTTCTCCAGCACCGTCTCCGCGCGCTCGGCGGCGAACTTGTGGGCGATGGCCCAGCGCGGGCTGCGGCTCACCTGGCCGAGCCGTTCGACCCAGTCCAATCGGTTGACCTTGTAGACCACGCCGTCGATATCGTAATCGAGGCTGGCGCGCCGGCTTTCGAGGTCTCTATGGAAGGCGATGGCGTCGGCCACCTTGGTATAAATCGCTCCATCATTGAGGGTGAAGCCGAAGCCCTTCAAGCGCGCCCGCGCGTGTTCCAAGGTGTCGCCCAGCGGTTCGGAAACCTCGCCCCAGGCGTAGCCGAAGAAGCCCAGGTTTCGCTGCGCGGTGATCGACGAATCGAGCTGGCGCAACGAACCCGCCGCGGCATTGCGGGGATTTGCGAAAACCTTGGCGCCGGCTTCCGCCTGGCGGGCGTTCAGCGCCTGAAACTCCGTCTTGGACATGTAGACCTCGCCGCGGACCTCCAGCACATCCGGCCAGCCCGCCCCCTTGAGGCGCTTGGGCACGTCGGCGAGGGTGGCGAGGTTGCGGGTGACATTCTCGCCGGTGGTGCCGTCGCCCCGGGTGGCACCCTGGACGAAGCGCCCGCCTTCATAGCGAAGCGTCACCGAAAGCCCGTCGATCTTGGGCTCCGCCATCAACGCCACTTCGGCGCCGGCGTCGAGATTGAGGAAACGGCGCACCCGGGCCACGAATTCCTCGACGTCATCGCCGGAAAAGGCGTTGCCCAACGACAACATGGGCACCGAATGGGTGACTTTCGCGAAACCGGCGGCCGGGGCGGCGCCGATCCGCTGGCTAGGGCTGTCTTCGCGGATCAACTCCGGGAACGCCGCTTCCAGGGCGTCGTTGCGGGCCCGGAGCGCGTCATAGGCGGCGTCGGAAATCTCGGGTGCGTCCTTCTGGTAATAGAGGGCGTCGTGGCGGGCGATTTCTCCGGCGAGATAGGCAAGCTCGGCCGCCGCGTCCTCTTCCGACAGCTGTTCCGGCGGCAGGGCCGACACGCCTCCCTCGTTTGGGGCACTCATGGGGCGCCTTCCGACAACAATTTCTCGGCCGCGGCCCGGGCCTCGTCGGTCACCGTGGCGCCCGCCAGCATGCGTGCGATTTCCTCGCGCCGCTCTCCGCTTGCCAGTTCCTCGACGGTGGTCTCGGTCTTGCGGGCGGTGCCCTGCTTGGCGACCCGCCAATGCTGATCGCCGCGCGCCGCCACCTGGGGCGAATGGGTGACCACCAGGACCTGCAGGCGGAGCCCGAGCCGGGCCAGGCGCTCGCCCACCGCGTCGGCGGTGGCGCCTGAAATGCCCGAATCGACCTCGTCGAACACCAAGGTCGGCGCCGTGCCCTGCCCGGCCAGCACGACCCGAAGCGCCAGCATGACCCGGGCCAATTCTCCGCCCGACGCCACTTTGTTGAGCGGCCCCGGCTCGGTGCCGGGATTGGCGGCAATCTCGAACACCACCCGTTCGGCGCCGTCGGCGCCCTGTTGTTCCGCCGCAAGCGGCTGCAGGACTGCCCGGAACCGTGCTTTCTCCAGCTTCAGGGGCGGTAGTTCCCGGCCCATGGCGATTTCCAGCTTGCGGGCGGCCTTGGCACGGCTGGCGCTCAAGCGTTGGGCGGCCTTTTCATAGGCGTCGCCGGCGGCGGCCGCCTCCTTGGCCAGGCGCTTGAGCTCGGCGTCGGAATCCTCGATCGCCGCCAGGCGCTGGGCCAGCGCCGCGCCGTGGTCGGCCAGGGCATCGGGCGCCACGTCGTGCTTGCGGGCGAGGGCGCGCAGCGCGAACAGCCGGTCTTCGACCTGGGCCAGGCGGCCCGGTTCGCCGGTCAGGCTGCTTGCCGCATCGCGGATCTCACCCAGCGCGTCGGCGCTCTCCATGGCGGCGCGTTCCAGCGCGCCGATGGCCGCATCGAAGCGACCCTCGGCCGCGTCCCGGGCGCGTTCCAGCGCCCGCCGCGCGCCGTTGATGGCCGCGTCCACGCCGCCGTCGGCGGTCAACCCGGCTTCGGCGTCCTGCAGGGATTGGGCCAGCTTGGCGCCGGCGGCAAGGAAACGGCGTTCGCCGGCCAGGCGTTCTTCCTCGCCGGGTTCAGGGGCAAACGATTCGATCTCCGCGACTTCGTGGCGCAACAGGTCTTCATCCCGGCGCGCGTCCTGCGCCGCCGTTCGGGCCGCGGCCTCCGCCATGCGCGCGGCACTGAAGGCCCGCCAGGCATCGGCGACGGCTTCGATCAGCGGGGCGTGGCCGGCGAAACCGTCCAGCAAGGCCCTGTGGGTCGCGGCGTTGAGCAGGCCCTGGGTCTCGTGCTGGCCGTGGATTTCCACCAATTCCGCGGCCAAGGCAGCCATCAGGCCGGCGCTTACCGGTTCATCGTTGACATAACCGCGCGAACGGCCGTCGCGGCCGACCACCCGGCGCAGGATCAGGGTCGTATCGACCGGCAGGTCCCGTTTCGCGAGGATGCCGAGGGCGGGATGGTCGTCGGGCAGCTCGAATTCGGCCGTGACCTGGGCCTTGTCCGCGCCGGCCCGGATCAGGCCGCTGTCCGCGCGGGCGCCCATGGCCAAGCCCAGTGCGTCCAACAGGATCGACTTGCCGGCGCCGGTTTCG
>JAOTVC010000358.1 GCA_029863585.1 Alphaproteobacteria bacterium
CGGTCATCGGCAATGGCGTGGTGGTCGATCCCTGGGCGTTGATGGAGGAAATCGAGACCATCCGCGGCCAGGGGGTGGACATTACCCCCGAAGCGTTGCTGGTGGCGGACAATGCCGCCTTGATCCTGCCCCTGCACCGGTATCTCGATGCCGCCCTGGAGGAGGCCAAGGGCAAGAACAAGATCGGCACCACCGGGCGCGGCATCGGGCCGGCCTACGAGGACAAGGTGGGCCGCCGGGCCATCCGGGTCTGCGACCTCGCCGACGCCGAGGGACTCGAGACCCGGCTGGACCAGCTTCTGTTCCATCACAACGCGCTGTTGCGTGGCCTGGGAGCGGCCGAAGCCGATAAGGCCCAACTGGTGGCAAGCCTCACCGAGATCGCCCCCAAGATCCTGCGCTATGCCGGCTGCGTCTGGCAGCGGCTGGACGAGGCGCGGCGCGCCGGCAAGAGAGTCCTGTTCGAGGGCGCCCAGGGCGCCATGCTCGACGTCGATCACGGCACCTATCCCTTCGTGACCTCCTCCAACACGGTGGCGGGCCAGGCGGCGGCGGGCTCCGGAATTGGCCCCGGGGCGCTGAATTACGTGCTCGGCATCACCAAGGCCTATACCACCCGGGTGGGGGCCGGCCCGTTTCCTTCCGAACAGGACAACGAGATCGGCGAGACGCTTGGCTCCAGGGGACGTGAATTCGGCACCGTCACCGGGCGCAAACGGCGGTGCGGATGGTTCGACGCGGTGATGGTGCGCCAAGCCATCAAGACCGGCGGTATCTCCGGCATCGCGTTGACCAAACTGGACGTGCTCGACGGGTTCGAGGAATTGCGCGTGTGCACAGGCTATCGCCTGAACGGCAAGACGATCGACCGCTTCCCGGCGGGTGCCTCGGCGCAGGCCGCCGTCGAGCCGGTCTACGAGAGCCTGGAAGGCTGGTCGGAAAGCACCCAGGGCGGCCGCTCCTGGGCCGACCTGCCGGCGACGGCGGTTAAGTACGTGCGTCGCATCGAAGAACTGATCGAGGCACCGGTGGCGCTGCTCTCCACCAGCCCGGAGCGGGACGACACCATCCTGGTACACGATCCCTTCGCCGACTAGCCGGTGATTCGCGTATTCGGCGAATCGGAATCAGTGTGGAAATTGAAGGCTGTAGCGGCCCGTTAACAGACCGTTTGTGAAATTTCCGTAAATTCCAGTCCCTAACAAGACCTATGGGATGGAGAATGGACGCTTACGGTTCTGGGGACGGTCATGGCACCTGACGCCAGTGGCGGGTCCGCCGTGGCGGTCCTAAATGGGCGTTTCGAGCTGTTGCCCGATCAACCGCTGCCCGATTTGGACGCGCCGACGGCCCAGGCAATTGCGGCCCATGACCGCCGCAACGCCGACGACGACGTTTTCGCGCTGATCCCGGATCCCGCGTTTCCGGTCCGCGCCGGCCTTCTCGAGAAGCTGAAGGCTCTGCCGGAGACCGCAATCCTTGGTCTGATCGATTACGGCGTGGTGCCCTGGCCGGGCACCGGCGAATACCGCCTCGCCCTGATTTACGAACACCCCCTGGGCCGGCGCCTGCAGCGGGACGACGCGGGTCCGATCGAAGCCATGGCGGAGGACGCCATCCTCAACAATCTGTTGCCGCCGGTGGTCAAAACGCTGGAGCTGTTCGGCAAGCGCGGCCTGACCCACCGGGCGATTCGCCCGGGAAACCTGTTTCGGCTCGATGCCGGCGCCGGCGAGGTGATCCTCGGCGAATGTGCCTCGGGTCCCGCGGGACTGAGCCAGCCGCCCGCCTATGAGCCGATCGAATCCCTGATGGCCGATCCCGCCGGGCGCGGGATGGGAAGCGCGGCCGACGATGTCTATGCGCTGGGGGTCGCGGTCCTCGCCGTCCTGACCGGGGCCGATCCGGCAGCGGGCCGGGGCGCGGCTCACCTTTTGGCCGAGAAAATGACCGCGGGGTCCTACCACGCCCTGGTTGGTGGCCATGGCATGTCCGATACCATGCGCCAGTTCTTCCACGGTGTGCTCGACGACCGGCGCGAGGCCCGATGGGGGATCGGGCAACTGCGGGCCTGGCTGACGCGCCAGGAAGCGCCGCCCCCCAATCCACCGGACCAGCTCAAACCTGACCGCGGCTTTCCCTTCCGCGGCCTGACCTTTTACGACCCAAGGGGCCTGTCCACGGCACTGGCGGGGCATTGGGACAGCGTGCTGCTGCACGACGGCGGCCACGAATTCCTGCCCTGGACGCGCCAGTCGCTCGGCGACG
>JAOTVC010000359.1 GCA_029863585.1 Alphaproteobacteria bacterium
GGCGGCGCCGAGAAAGCCGACGTCGATATGCCCGCCCTGTAGCCAGTAGCGGAAGATTTCATGGGTCGGCACCACGGTATCGGCGCTTTCCGCCAGCACCCCGTCGCCGATGGACAGCGGCAGGACGTCGGGCTTGGTGCCGATGGGCCCGGATTCGTAAATCAGTACGACCTCCGGCGCATGGGTCAGGCGCGCCAGGTTGGCCGCCTGCGACGGCAAGCCGATGCCGACGAAACACACCGTGCCGTTGCCGAGCATGCGGGCGGCGGCCACCGTCATCATCTCATTGGTGGTGAATTCCGGTGCGCTCATGCCTTGGCCTCCGCCGCCGCGTCGATCGAGGCGCGGAATTCCCGGAAATCGGCGGTGCCCAAAACATGGCGCTGCATCCAGGCACCGAAACCGTCCCGGTCCTTGGACACTGCGTCCCAGGCGATATAAAAGCGGTTGTCGCGCTCGTAATAGCCGAGCGCGTATGACGGGTAGGCCCCGCCCGGCTCGACACAGACGGCATCCACCGCCCAATGGGGCAGGACGTAGGAATTGGCCGGCGGATCGAGCCTATCCACGATCTCCTCCACGGTCACAATGGAGCGCCGGGCGCTGAGGACGACCTCCTTCTGCAGGCCCACGATGCCGTGGACCAGGACATTGCCGACCTTGTCCGCGCGCTGGGCGTGAATCACCCCGACATCGGGCCGCAGCGCCGGTATCGCCGCCAGTTCCTCCCCGGTGAAGGGGCAGGTGACGGACTTGATGCGGTCGTTGAATTTGACCAGATCGGTCGCCTTGTAGCCGCGCAGCAGCGCGAACGGCAGGTTCGAAGCGCCCGCCACATAGGCATTGGCCATGCCGGCATGGCTGTGTTCTTCCAGCGCCAGCGGACGGGGCCAACCGTTTTCCACCGCGTCGCGCAGGCGGTAGAGCGATCCGACCCCGGGATTGCCGCCCCAGGCGAAGATCAGCTTGCGGGCGCACCCCATGCCGATCAGCTGATCGAAGATGAGGTCCGGCGTCATGCGGATCAGGGTGAGATCGCTGCGGCCCTGACGGACCACCTCGTGCCCCGCCGCATGGGGGATGAGGTGGGTAAATCCCTCCAATGCGATGGCGTCGCCATCGTGGATATGTTCGGCGACAGCCTCCTTCAGGCTGCAAATCACGGCCATGGGCTGGGGCCCCTCTCTTCGGTCCGGGGAAACACGACTGCGGGGAAAGTGTTAGCGGATGAAGGCGGGGTTAGGCAACCGGGATGGCGCCGAAAAACGCCCCGGCCCATGGTCACGCGGCAAGGAACTCCGCCACCGCCCGGGTGAAAGCCGCGGGCTGCTCCAGATTAGAGATGTGCGCCGCGGGCGACAGCGCCACATAGGCCGCACCCGGTGTGGCGGCGCAATCGGCCCGAATGCCTTGCGCGGGGCAGGCGGCGTCCTCGGCCCCGGCGATGAACAGGGCGGGCGCCTCGAGCTCCGCCAGCCTGCGGTGGAGATCGATCGCCCGGATGGCGCGCCCGGCACCGGCGAAGCCGGCCACCGGCGTCGCCGCGATGGCCCGGCGCACCCGGGCGATGATTTCGGGATTGTCGGATATGAAGCCGCCGGTGAACCACAGCGGGACCGCCCCTTCGGCGATCGGCGCCATGCCCTCGCGCTCGGCCAAAGCGATCCGCTGGTCCCAACGTTCCGTGAATTCGGCGTCCGCCTGAAGCCTTGCATTGGCGATCACCAACCTGTCCAGGCGCGGCGCGAAATCGAGGCCGAGGACGACGCCGGTCATCCCGCCGAGGGACAGGCCGACGAAATGGCTCTTTCCGATCCCGAGCGCATCCCACAACGCCACCACGTCACGGGCCAGCAGGTCGAGGCTGTAGGGCTGCCTCCCGACACCGCTTCGCCCGTGCCCCCTGGTGTCGTAGCGCAGCACCCGGAAGCCGGCGGCCAAGGCCTCGGCCTGGGCATCCCAGAAGCTCAGATCGGCGGCGATCGAATGGGACAGCGTCACCCAGGGCGCGCCATCGGGCCCGGCGACCTCGTAATGCAGCGTGAGCCCGTCGGCTTCGATATCCATGACCCCGGCGCGACCGCTACTTCCGGATGTCCCTCACCTTGGCGGCCATGGCCGGAGTGATGGAAAGGGTCTCGGCCACCAGTTTCTGCATATCCTCTCCGGACATGAAACCGAGGCTGATCTTGAGCCTTTTGCCTTCGGCCAGCAGCGCCGGATCCTTCATCATCGCGGCGAGCGCGGCGCGCAGGGCGGCGACCCTG
>JAOTVC010000360.1 GCA_029863585.1 Alphaproteobacteria bacterium
GCCCGGCGCCGGCTGCACCGAGAACGACCGGCGCTATTTCGATCCGCAAAAATACCACATCATCCTGTTCGACCAGCGCGGGGCCGGGCGCAGCACGCCCCATGCCTGCGTTGAGGACAACACAACCCGACACTTGATCGGCGACATGGAAAGCCTGCGCCGCCACCTCGGCATCGATCGCTGGATGCTGTTCGGCGGGTCTTGGGGCAGCACCCTGTCCCTGGCCTATGCGGAGACCCATGCGGACCGCGTCGAGGCCATGGTCCTGCGCGGGATCTTCCTGCTGCGGCGATGGGAGCTCGACTGGTATTACCGCGACGGGACGCCTGCGGTATTCCCTGAAGCGGCAAGCCGATTCCACGTCCTCCTTCCCGAGGCGAAGGGCACCGATGTCATTGCCGCCTTTCACGAGATGATCACCGGCGATGACGCGGACTTGCGCCGCAAGGCACTGGTGGCCTGGTCCCGTTGGGAAGGCGAAACGTCGGCGCTCCATCCCGACCCCAAGCGCATCGAACGATTCGCGGACGCCGATTTCGCCGAGGCTTTCGCCGGCATCGAACTGCACTATTTCCAGAACGGAGGATTCTTCGAAGAAGACGGCCAAATCCTTAAGGAGGCCCACCGGATCCGCGATATTCCGGGCCGCATCGTACATGGACGCTACGACATGGTCTGCCCCGTCCAGAATGCCGTGGATCTCAGCCGGGTGTGGCGAGCCGCGCATCTTGAGATCGTCCCCGATGCGGGCCACACGGCGGAAGAACCCGGGATCATCGACGCTTTGGTCCGCGCCACCGATGGGTTGGCGGGATGAACGCCGCCCCGGCTCAAGTCACGTCGGGACGCTTGTAGGTGAGGTTGGGCCCGCCCTTTTGCGATTCGAGATAGGATTCGACATCCGCGGTGGGATCCATGGTTCGGCGCATCCGCTGAGCCACCAGTTGGTCGAGCTGGATCGCCTGGGAAACGCCAAGGTCGCGGCCCATCTGCACGGTGATCTTGGCGTGCTCGAGCGGCGCGAGATGGCGGGAG
This sequence comes from Alphaproteobacteria bacterium, assembly GCA_029863585.1. Lineage (GTDB taxonomy): Bacteria > Pseudomonadota > Alphaproteobacteria > SMXQ01 > SMXQ01 > SMXQ01. Next base: position 1,036 of record JAOTVC010000360.1, read on the forward strand.
GCGATCTCGGCGGCAATGGAGGTGGTGGTTTCCTCAAGCTCCGCCGCCGGCACCACCTGAGAGACGATGCCCATGGCATCGGCCTCGACGCCCGAGACATTGCGGCCCACGAATTGCAGGTAGGCAACCTTCTTGATCGGGATGCCGCCATGGACCAGGGTGCTCGTCACCAGCTGCCCGAAACTGCCGCGCAGGATTTCCGGCATGCCGAGTTCGGCATCGTCGGCGGCGAACACCAGGTCGTGGCAGTTCATGATGCCGAGCGCGCCGCCCAGGCAGTAGCCGTGCACCTGGGCGATCATCACCCTGGGGAACGCGCGAAGCGCCTCGGCGAGTTGGACGGTGGGCGTCGGCCGGTCCCAGTCACGGACCGTGGCATTGACCTCGCGCAGGAAGTGGAGGTCGAGCCCGGAGGAATAGGCCTTGCCGGAGCCCCGGGTGATCACCGTCTTGATCTCCCGGTCGTCGCGGATAAGCTCGAGGGATTGGAAATAGGCCTCCACCAGGGGGCCGTTCAGCGCGTTGCGCTTTTCCGGCCGGTTATGGGTGATCCGTGCGACGCCGGCGCCGTCCAGCCGTTCCAGAATAAGTTCGGGCCATTCCTTCCATGATTTCCACTGGTGCGCCATCGCGTCCTCCCTTCTTAATCTTTTCCACGAGGCCCGCACCGCACGCCGCGGCCGCCCTCTCGTCTGGCCTCACTATAGCGCCATTCCCGGCCCGCCGGACAGTAGGCGCGGCCGGCCCTGGTTGGATGACGTTCCCGAAGGAAAACGGCCTGGAGGCGAAACCTCCAAGCCGTCAAACAAGCCGCCAAAAGCAATGGTCGGGGAGAGAGGATTCGAACCTCCGGCCCCCACGTCCCGAACGTGGTGATCCACGTGATTCTGCGCGAGTCTGGATTAGTCCCTTCCCTCTTTTCTGTAGGATATTTCCTATAACTTATCAATATGTTAGCCTTGCAACTTGCGTATATATGCGCGAGAATGCGCACGCTTAACCCCGGTGAAAAAGTGTACTTAGAAGTGGACTTAAACCCTGAGTACACTTTTTTGAACCACCCGAAGGAGTCCCGACAGCATGGCAGGCATCATCCGTTTCAACGCCAAAAATCTGAAAGCCTTGAAGCCCGGGTTACGAGTATTTGAATCCGACAAAGACATAAGCCCGCCGCGTTTCGGCGTGCGGCGATCCAAGGCCGGCGCACGAAGCTGGGTGCAGGGCTACTTAG
>JAOTVC010000148.1 GCA_029863585.1 Alphaproteobacteria bacterium
CGGCGCACCCTCCATCGGCATGTTGGTTTCGGTGACGCCGGGCAGCACCGCATTGGCCCGGATGGTCGGACCCAGCTCCAGCGCCAAGGACCGGGTCAGGGCGACGATGCCCGCCTTGGAGGCGCAATAGGCGGCGGCGTTGCGGTTGGGGCTCAGCGCCGCCCCCGAGGAGATATTGACGATGGCGCCGCGCCCGGCTTGCAACATCAGCGGCGCGAAAGTCTTGCTCATCAGGAAGGTGCCGGTGAGGTTGACGCCGATCGCCCGGTTCCACTCGGCGAGCGGAGTCTCGAGCACCGGGAACCGCGGGAAGACGCCGGCATCGTTGACCAGCCCGAAAGGCGGACCGAAGGCGTCCGCCACCGTGTCCCTCAGCGCCTCGACCGCGGACTCCTCGGCGATATCGCAGGAAAAAAAGCGCGCTTCCGCCCCGGCCTTTTCGCAAAGGGCCGCGGTCTCCGCGCCGTCGAGCACGTCGGCGAGCGCAAGCCGCGCGCCGCGTTCCGCCAGCAGAACGGCGATCGCCCGGCCGATGCCCCGGGCCGCCCCGGTCACCACCACGGTATCGCCCGCGCGCAGGCTTCGGGCCGCATCCTTTTCCTGATCGGTCTCGCTCACGGCATCCTCCCTTATCGGTTCTTGCGTTATCACTTGCTTGGGTGCCGCAACCCGACCTTGGGGGGGCGGCGCATCCCATCCACCGTTCCGACGGCGGCGCCTTATGGGAATTTATCCTTGCACTTATTGTAAGCTAGCATAGTCGGCGTTCCCGGTGCCCCCAGCCTGCGCCCGGATAATGTGGAGTACGAATGATGACGGCATTCAGGAACACTATCCTGTCCACCTTCCCCCTTGCCGCCTTCCTGGCCGCGCTCGCCCCGCCGGCTTGCGGCGCCCTGGCGCAATCGGCGGGGAGCGCACCCGCCTCCGGCTCCCCCCCGATGATGGTGGGCTGGGCCGAGCGCGCCCGGATCTTTCCCGGCAACCTGCCGATGCAGGCGAAGCTTGATACCGGCGCCAACACCAGTGCGCTCAACGTCGAGAGCTATGAAATCATCGAGCATGACGGAAAGAAGTGGGCACGGATCACCGCCACCAACCGCGCCAACGCCAAGCGCACCTACGAGTTGGAAGTCATCCGGTTTTCCAAGACCAAGGACCACAACGGGCCGCTGAGGTTGCGCCCCGTGGTGCAGCTGGTCATCTGCATCGCCGGCATCCGCAAGACCGCCGAACTCAACGTCTCCAAGCGTGGAAAATTCATCTACAAGCTGCTGCTGGGCCGCCGGTTCCTGGCCAACACCTTCACCATCGACCCGTCGCGAAAATTCACCAAGCCGCCCAAATGCGGTTGATCGCCGGGGCAATGCGGTAACCGGCACCCATCCTAAAGGCCGTATAGCACGCGGGGATTGATCTCCGTGATCTTGGTCGCGACCTCCTGGGATATGTCGTTGCGCTCGCGAAACAGCGAAAAGGCGTTGACCTGACTCTGCTGGTCGTTGTGGCCGTAGTCGGTGCCGAGCATCAGATGGTCCGGGCCCGCATATTTCAGGATGTAGGCGACATCGTCGCTGATCGCACAGGCGACGAAGATGTTATAGGCCTCGAGGAAGTTGTCCGGCACCCGCTTGCCGGTCCGCTGCAGACGCCAGACCAGGTCGTTGTGCAGGTAAGGCAGCCACTGGGCGGAGAGTTCGACAAAGCCCCAGCGGATGTCCGGGAACATGCCGGGAATCCCCTTGGCGATCAGTGACTGGAAGGCGCCCAGCCCGGGCTGCAGGAATTTGGTGAAGGACGTGTCTTCGGTGCAGAAATCGTGCTGGGTGATGGAATTGGTCCCGGAATGGACGCAAACGGGCATGTCCAATTCGCTGGCGAGTTCGTAGACCGGAAAGAAATAGGGGTCGGAGATATGGCGGTCCCATTCGAGGCCGCGCATGAAAATGCCGCAAGCGCCGTTGTCCTTGGCCCAGGCGAGCTCGTCGTGCAAGCCGTCCATGGTCAACAGCGACGGCAGAACCACCCAGCGCAGCCGGTCCGGCTCCTGCTTCCAGATATCGGCGAGCCAACGGTTATAAGCCCGGGTCAGGGCCAGCTCTGCCGCCTGGGTGCGGACCGCGGGCCGCAGGAACACCGTGGGATAAAGGACCTGAATGTCGATGCCGAGCGCGTCCATATGGGCAATCCGCGCCGCCACGTCGCGCATCTCCCGCGATTCCGCGGGCGTGTCGGGGCCGATATTGCGGTCCTTGGCATGGACGCGATTGTCCATCAGCCAGTATTCCGATGTCAGCCGCCCCTCGCTGACGATCTCCCGTCCCCATGTCTGGGTGACCACAAGCGGCGTGTGGGCCCGGTCCGCCTCGGCGAGATACGCCCAGGTCTCTTCGGTCTCGATGACATGCGCGTCGGCGTCTACATAGCCCATCCTCGCCCCCTTCCGCATCCGACGAATGGTACCATGATCGGCCGCCTAGCGGCGCTGGCGTTTCGCCCACCATTCCCTGGCGAGCCGCTGCGCCCTGCCGACCTCGGCCGCGGTCATCCGCCGGGCCATATGGTCGCGGCCCCACACCGCGGACGCGTTGCCTTTGGTGGCCGCCAGGCTGAACCACATATAGGCCAGGATCGGGTCGCGCGGCACGCCCCGCCCGTTGGCATACATGAACCCCAGATCGTACTGGGCCCTGGGATAACCCTGTTCCGCCGCCCTGCGGTACCACATCACGGCGGTTGCGTAATTCTGACGCACCCCTTGGCCCTTTTCATACATCCCCCCGAGGCTGTCCTGGGCCTCCGCCATTCCTTGCTCGGCCGCCATCCGATACCACTTCACGGCCTCGTCATAGTTCACCTGACCGATCTGGCCGCTCTCATGCATGGCACCGACGCTGTTCTGCGCCCCCGGATGGCCCTGCTGCGCGGCCAGGCGATACCATTTCAGGGCCAACGCGTAATCCTGCGGGACGCCGTCGCCGCTTTCATAGGAATTGCCCAGTAGGTACTGGGCCTGCACCTGGCCCCGCTCGGCCGCCTTGCGGTACCACTTCACGGCCTCCGCCGGGTCGCGCGGCACGCCCTGACCCTTCTCGTGCATGACGCCGAGATTGAACAGCGCTTGGGCATTGCCGAGCGCCGCCAGAGGACGCCATTCCTTCAAGGCGGCCTCATAGTCGCCGCGATTGTAGGCGGCCGCACCCTTGCGCAGATCCTGCGCCGCGACCGGCGGGCACAGGGCCGCCGCCAAAAGCATGCCGAAGGCCATTCGCCTGATCATCGCCGAAACCTTCCTTGGGATCCCGCCTCCCGAACCGACCTGGCGGGCCCCTACCGGTGGGCGGCCCGAACGGGGCATTGGTTCTTCCCCCGCGCGCCGGTCATCGCTTGCGATGGCGCGTCCACCATGCCCGCGCCTGGCGCTGGGCTTCCGCGATCTGGGCACGGGTCATGAGCCGGGCCAGAATATCGAGCGCCTTGGAACCGTCCTGGTTGCCGTTGGCCGCGGCAAGGCTCGCCCAGGCATAGGCCGCGATGAAGTCTTGGGGCACGCCCCGGCCCTTCTCATACATGAAGCCGAGGTTATTCTGGGCCTGAGCCATCCCCTGTTCCGCGGCCTTGCGGTACCACGACACCGCTTCGACGAAATCCGGTGCCATGCCGAGGCCGCTTTCATACATCGTACCGATGGCGAACTGCGCCTGGGCGTAGCCCTGGTCGGCAGCCTTGCGGTACCACGACACCGCCACCTGGTAATCGAGACCGACCCCCCTGCCATTGGCATACATGGTGCCGAGGATGTACTGGGCATGGGCCAACCCCTGCTTGGCCGCCAGCTGGTACCAATAGACCGCTTCGGCATGGTTCTTGGTCACCCCGACGCCGTTGTCGTGAAGATAGGCGAGGTGCATCTGAGCCGCCGCATCGCCAAGCACCGCGGCCTTCTGGAATTGGCGGAGCGATTCCGCCGGGTTCGCCACACCGCCCCTGCTGCGGCGGTAAAGCTCACCGAGGGCGAAGTTGGCGCGCGCGTGACCTTGGGCCGCGGCCTTGCGCAACCAGGCGGCGGCGCGCTTATTGTTCTGGCGCACTCCGATCCCGTCGGCGTACATGGCGCCGAGATTATATTGGGCAGCCGAATTTCCCTGCTGCGCCGCCATCTGGTACCATTTTGCCGCCTCCGACGGGTTGCGCCGCACCCCTTCGCCGTTGTCGTAGAGATAAGCGAGCCGCACCTGGGCCGCGGTATGGCCCTGCTGCGCTGCCTGGCGATACCATTTTGCGGCCTCGGCCAGATTGCGCGAGACGCTGGAGCCTTTGGTGTACATCACGCCGAGCCGGAACTGGGCCGCCGCGTTGCCCTTTTCCGCCGCCTCGCGGACCCATTTGGCGGCGTCCACGAATCCCTTGTCGTCGGCCTTGCGGAACCAAGCGAGCGCCGTGGCCAGGTTCTGGGGCACGCCCTGGCCGTTGACATAAAGGACGCCGAGGCTGTTCTGCGCCTCGGCCAGACCCTGATCGGCGGCCTTGCGGTACCATTCCGCCGCCTTGGCGTAATCGCGCGGCAGGCCCAGGCCGGACTGATACAGGGTCCCCAGCTTGTATTGCGCCTGAGCCCCACCTTGGTCGGCGGCCTTGCGCAGCCAGGTCAAGGCTTCGCCATGGCCGAGCTCGGCCGCCTTCCCGGCCCATTTGACCGCCTCGGTCTCGCTCCTGGAGACGCCGCGCCCGTCGTTGTAAAGGAGCCCCAGCTGGAACAGCGCCTTGACATGGCCCTGCTCCGACGCCTGCCGATACCACTTGGCGGCGGCGGCGAAGTCCCGTGTCACGCCCTGGCCCTGGCTGTAGATCGTCCCCAGCCGGTACTGGGCCCCGGCATCACCGGCCGCGGCCGCCTTGGCAAACCACTTGACGGCTTCGGCAGGCTGGCGCCCCAGGCCCTTGCCGTCGAGATACATGGCGGCAAGGGTGAGCTGGGCCGTGAGGTTGCCCTGCTCCGCCGACCGGCGCACCCACTTGACCGCCTCCCCGTGCCCCTGCTCGGCGGCCTTGGAAATCCATTTGGCGGCCTCGGCCCCATCCTGGGCGAGGTGTTCTCCGGTGGCGTAAAGGATGCCCAGGCTGTTCTGGGCATCGGCATTACCTTGAAGCGCCGCCAGGCGGTACCATTTCGCCGCCTCCTTGAGGTCCTTGGGCACGCCTTGGCCGGCATGATAGAGGGACGCCAGCTTGACCTGCGCCTGGGCATTGCCCTGATCCGCGGCCTTGCGCAGCCATTTCGCGCCCTCGGTATGGTCGCGACCGACGCCGCGTCCCTCCATGTACATCCCGCCCAGACTGTATTGGGCCTCCGCGTACCCCTGCTGCGCCGACCGGCGGATCCACGAAACGGCATCGCCATAGCCCTGCTCTGCGGCGCGGCCGATCCACTTGACCGCCACGGCGTCGTCCTGGCGGACATGCTCACCGCTGGCATACATGTAGCCGAGGTCGTATTGGGCCTGGGCATAGCCCTGTTCGGCTGCCTTGCCGTACCATTTCACGGCTTCCGCATAATCCTGGCGAACCCCCCTACCGTAGCGATACATGAAGGCAAGGTTGGATTGCGCCTGGGCCAGGCCCTTGTCCGCCGCCAAGCGATACCATTTCACGGTTTCCGTGAAGTCCTGGGACACGCCGCGGCCGCTGTTGTACATCACGCCGAGGGCGAACTGGGCGTTGACCTCCCCGTCGTCGGCCGCCTGGCGGATCCATCTCAAAGCGCTGGCATAACCCTGTTCCGCGGACCGGCGGTACCATTTCACCGCCGCAACCTTGTCCTCGGGCAAATGGATCCCCTTGTCGTACATATCGCCGAGATTGGCCTGGGCCTCGGCATTGCCCTGGTCCGCCGCCAGGCGATACCACTTCGCCGCTTCCGCGTTGTCCTGGGTCACGCCCCGGCCGTTGCGATAGAGAATGCCCAGATTGTTCTGGGCCTCAGCCATGCCTTGGGTCGCCGCCAGGCGGTACAATCTGGCCGCCTCTGGCAGGCTCTGCGCGATACCGCGGCCGTGCATGTACATGAAACCCAGGCCGAACTGCGCCGCAGCCCGCCCTTGTGCGGCGGCGCTCTTGATCCAAGAGACGGCCTCCTCATAGCCCTGCTCCGCCGCCTGCCGAATCCATTTCATGGCTTCCACGTCGTCGCGGCGCACGAACTCCCCGCTGGCATAGAGGAAGCCGAGGTCGTACTGGGCGCGGTCATAGCCTTGCTCGGCGGCCAGGCGGTACCACTTGATGACCTGGGCCATGTCCTTGGGCAGGCTCCGGCCGTTGCGGTACATGCCGGCAAGGTTGTGTTGGGCCCGGGAATAGCCCTGCTCGGCGGCCTTGCGGAACCACTTCACCGCCTCGGCATCGTCGTTCTTCACGCCGCGCCCGTTCATGTACATGAGGCCGAGATTGTTCTGGGCCGCCATATCGTTCTGAGCCGCCGACTTGCGGTACCATTCGACCGCCGCGCCGAGATCCTGGCGAACGCCCCGGCCCTTCATGTACATCAGGCCGATATTGGTCTGGGCCTTGGCAAACCCCTGCTCGGCGGACTTGCGGAACCAGTAGACCGCCTCGGACGGGTTTTGCTCCACCCCGCGGCCATTGTCGTACATGACGCCGAGGTCGTTCTGTGCCTGCGCGTGGCCTTGGGCGGCGGCCTTGCGGAACCAATTGACCGCCTCGGCATCGTCCTGGGTCACGCCGCGGCCGGTGGCGTACATGAATCCGATGATCGATTGGGCTTCGGCATGCCCATTGTCGGCCAGTGGCCGCCATTCGGTCAGGGCGGTGTCGTAATCGCCCGACTGAAAAGCGGTCAGCCCTTTCTGGAAGTCCTGCGCCATCGCAGGCGCGACCAACAAGAGGGTGGCCACAACGGCAACAGCTAACGTCCTATACATACCCGTGCCTCGACCTTCGCGCCCAAGATGGTCCATCGATCGGCGGCTTTCAAGAGGTTCCGGCCGGCGCTGTCCGGGGGGCCGAAAGAACCGCCGCCCGGCACCCGCCGCCCTGCCGGCGCATGCAGGCCCGCGCCCGCGCAACGCCGGATAAAAGGTTGCCGAAAATCTCCCCTTCCTGACCAGTTCCAGACCTTCACAGCACAATCTTGGCTTGGATTCTCTAAACTTGCTATGAAGCCAGGGGCAAATTATTCCACGTCCCGGCCCCCCTCAATATCAAAAATGTCCGCGGCCCGCCCGATCCCGGCCCGAAGCAGCCGGCCATACGGAAGGTCAATCCGGAAAGACTGGCTCCGGGACGGCGATCGGGACTTTGGTTAAAGGGAAATTAAACAGAGCGCCCTAACCTTGCGGCCTAACTTTGTGGAATGAGGCCGCGATCCCGGCTAGGGTTCGCCGGCCGGCGGGCCGGTTCTTGCGTCCCGCCCGCGCCGGCCTGGGGAGAATGGGGCATGGAACTGATCATCCTGATCGTAAGCCTGGCCGCCGCGGCCGTGTTTTACGTCATGTTCACATACAACGATTTCGTGGGGCTCCGGGTCCGTATCGAGGAAGCCTGGAGCGACATCGAGGTCCAGATGAAGCGGCGCTACGACCTGGTGCCCAACCTGGTGGAAACGGTCAAGGGCTATGCCGGCCACGAAGCGCGGACGCTGGAGACCGTGACCCGTGCCCGGGCCGAGGCCATGGCCAACCACGGCGCCCCGGCCGACCAGGCGCGCAGCGAGAACATGCTGACCAGCGCGCTGAAGTCGCTCTTCGCCCTTTCGGAGAGCTATCCCGAACTCAAGGCCAACGAGGGCTTCGTCCACCTGCAGCGCGACCTCGCCGAGGTGGAAGAACATATCCAAGCGGCGCGGCGCTACTACAACGGCACCGTGCGCAGGAACAACACCAAGGTCCACCGCTTCCCGAGTAACCTCGTGGCCAACTATTTCAAGTTCGAGACGGCGGAGTTTTTCGAACTGAACGCGGACGAAGACGCGGCCCGCAAACCCGTCGCGGTCAGCTTCGAATAAGGCGCGCCGATGAAGATGTCGTTGAGGCGGATCTGCCCCCGCATCGCCGCGGGCTTGGTCCTGGCGATTGCCGCCGCGGTGTTCCTGCCCGGCACCGGTCTGGCGCGCGAGCGCATCGTCGGCTTCGATTCCGATATCACGATTCAACGGGACGCCACCGTATTGGTGCGCGAAACCATCACCGTCATCAGCGAAAGGCGCGACATCCGGCGCGGCATCTACCGGGATTTCCCCACCGATTACCGCACCGAGCGGGGGGCCCGCGTCAGGGTCGGGTTCGAAGTGCTGAGCGTCACCCGGAACGGGTCCCGCGAGGCCTATCACAGCGAAAAACAGTCCAACGGCGTGCGCGTCTATATCGGCAACAAGGATCGGCTGATCCGCCCGGGCCGCCACGTCTATGTGCTGACCTACCGCACCGACCGCCAGTTGGGGTTTTTCGACGGCTTTGACGAGTTTTACTGGAACGTCACCGGCCTCGCCTGGAAGTTTCCCATCGAGCGCGTCTCGGCCCTGATCCGTCTGCCCAACGGCGCCAGGGTCACGTCCCATGCCGGCTACACCGGGCCCAAGGGGGCCAAGGGCAAGGATTTCACTTACGCGCCGAGGGACGACGAGAGCGCCTATTTCGAGACCACGCGGACGCTGGCGCCCAACGAGGGTTTGACCGTCGCCGTCGCATGGCCGCCCGGGTTCGTCACGCGGCCCACATCGAGCCAGCAAGCCGCTTGGTTCGTGACCGACAACGCGGTCCTGCTTGCCGGGCTCCTCGGCCTCGCCATGGTGCTGATCTACTTCGTACCGGTCTGGGCGATGGTCGGCCGCGATCCCGAAAAGGGCACCGTCGTGCCGCTCTATGCGCCGCCCGAAGGGTTCTCCCCGGCGGCGGCGCGCTATGTCCAACGGATGGGTTTCGACGACAAGACCTTCACCGCCGCCGTCGTCAGCATGGCGGTGAAGGGCTTTCTCACCATCGAAGAGCGCGGATCCCGCACCTATCGCCTGGAGAAGACCGGGCGCCGGGGGGATGATCTGTCGATGGGTGAAAAGGCCGTCGCGCGGAAGCTGTTCGCGGGCGGGCGCAACGGCATCGAGCTCAAGCAGACCAACCACAAGACGCTTGGCGAGGCCAAGAAGGCACTGCAGGCCTGGCTGCGTTCGGAGTTCGAGAAGACCTACTTCCTGCGTAACACGATCTATTTCCTGCCGGGCCTTGGCCTTTCCGCGATTGCCGTGGTGATCCTGGTCCTTGCCAGTGAACAGCCGGAGATCGCCGCCTTCCTATCGATCTGGCTGGCGGGCTGGTCGGTCGGCGTCTATTTCCTGTTGCGTCAGGTCCAACGCGCCTGGACGGTGGTGTTCGCGGGCAGCAATGTGCTCGGCATGGTAGGCGCGGTGTTCACCACCCTGTTCGCCATTCCCTTTTTCCTGGGCGAGGGAATGGGCCTGTGGTTCTTTTCCACCGCCGCCTCGGTCGAGGCGACCGTGGCGCTCGGCCTGCTGATCTTCCTCAATCTTCTTTTCTATCACCTGCTGAAGGCACCGACCCTTTTGGGGCGCCGGATGATGGACCAGATCGAGGGATTCGCCGATTACCTCTCGGTCGCGGAAAAGGACCGCATGAATTTCCACAATCCGCCCGAAAGGACGCCGGAACTGTTCGAGAAATTCCTGCCCTATGCGCTGGCGCTGGGTGTCGAACATCAATGGAGCGAGCAATTCGCCGGCGTCCTTGCCCAGGCTGGCACCCCTGACGGCACCGGCCGCCGTGCCTACCACCCCCGTTGGTATCGCGGGGGCAGTTTCGGCGAAGGGAGCTTTTCGGGCCTCGCCTCAAGCTTGAGCGCAAGCTTCTCGGGCGCCATTTCCAGTGCTTCCACCGCGCCGGGTTCATCGAGCGGCTCGTCGGGCGGCGGCTCGTCGGGCGGCGGTGGTGGCGGCGGCGGCGGCGGCTGGTAGCGCCCCGCGGCAACGGATCAGGGAACACCCTTCACAGCTGAGGGCGGAACTGGGCATCACCGACGGGAACCTCGATGCCCACCTGCGCAAGTTCGCCACGGC
>JAOTVC010000361.1 GCA_029863585.1 Alphaproteobacteria bacterium
GAACCGGTGTGTTCAACAGGCCGACGTCGTTGCCGATGACCCAGAAGTTCGGACTTGGCAGCAGCGGGTCGGTCGGTTTGAGATCGAATACGTAGAACCTCGAGTCCGACCCGTTCAGCAGGCGGAACCGGTACTGCCTTGGCTCCACATTGTGGAACGGCCACGCCTTGCCGTTGACGAGCATGACCTGCCCGAAGAATTCCGGCTGATGGGTCGGGCCGTCGACCCAAGGGTCGAATCCGGGAACGGTGATCCACGGGACGTCCGGATAGGCGAGTCGGCCGTCCGGATAGAACATCCGGTCCTGGATCACCATCTCGATCTCGAAGTCGCCGCCCGGGATCTGATTGGTGGCGATCAGATGCTGCTCGTTGTCGTCACGCAGCAGGTAGAACCCGGCAAGGCCCGCATACACGTTCAGCCGGGTGATGCCGAGGGCATGGTCGTGGTACCAGAGGGTCGCCGCCTCCTGGCTGCCGTCGTAAGTATAGAGATTGGTCATGTACTCGCCGCCGGTAAGGCCGGTAGGCGAGAACCACTGCTCCGGCAGTCCATCGAAGTCGGAGTCAGTATGACCGCCGTGCTGGTGGGCAACGCCGGGCACGCCATCGTTCCTGAAGGTACCGGGCACCTTGCCATAGGCCCAGTGCAGGGTCCGGTCGACGACATCGTCGCCGGCGAGGAGACCCCGTTTCAGCAGGTAGTCATAGCCGAGATTGTTGACCCATTGGACGTTCACAGGAACGCCGCTCTTGGCAACGAATGTCGCCCCCGGATACGTCACCGGTCCGCCATCGAAAGCATAGCCCCACACCGGCGTCATGTGTCCGGTGCCGAGCAGATCCTGCATAGCCGGACCCATCGTTACCGTGGCGAGGCCACCGGCCGTGAAGTCCTTGCGCAGGCCGAGGGCCTTGATGACCGGCAGCGGATTGACAAATTTCGGGATTGCCGCCGGATCGGCGATCGGCGCCGTGTAGAGTGGGTCCAGAATCGATGGCAGCGCGGCCGCCTGACCCTTTGCCGGCCGGGTGATCCACTGCAGCGGCAGCAGCGAGGCCCCACCAGCAGCGGCGCCAGCCTTGAGAAGGGAACGGCGCGATAGACGTTTGCGATGGCTCATGAGTTATCTCCCCAAATAAAAGTCTTGTGTCGGCTCGGTGTATCTTGATTCGATCGGGTTTTCGGACGGCGCATCTGCGCCGCGATTTCCATGTGACGGTGCGGTGGCGCGGGGGGCTGCGCGCACGGTTGCGCCACGCCGACAGAAGGCGTGACCCGTCTGTACCGCTGTAATGGCAATGTCCGGGGCGGCCCAATTCGGCTGCGCGGCGGCATTTTCGCATTGTTGCGGCCGATGCCGCGTCAATTGCAGCCCGCCGCGATGCGGCCGAAAGATCGCAGCAACCGCCGTCCGTCTGCCGGTAAGGACAGCATGCGTCGACGTGCAATGCGCTGGAATATCGCCTTCGACACCACGGCCCGGAGGTCGCAACAGCAGGCCGCTCATCACGCTTCGGGAAACCGTTCGCCTTTGGTGCCCTGCCCGTTGCGATCTTGACGACAGACAGGCAGACCGTTAAGCGTAATGGTGGTTGTCCCATGGGCTCTCACTCGGGCTTCAGTCGGGGTAACCGAAGGCGCCGGCTCAGGTTGCCGCCTGGGTCGGCGCCGCTGCATTCAAGTACTGGGTCTAAGGAACTCCGTGTCGCTCACGAACAGATTCACCACCCTTCCCCCTGTTCTGGCTGGTTCGGCTCCGCATGCCTTCCCGTTTCACTTGCAGAACCGACCAACAAAATATCGTCTAAGTATTGTGCTGCCCCTGCCCCCCGGTAGTCGAAGTCGGGACTTCCACAAATTCGACACATTGTTTACACAAGTTCGACACAATTTTGTTTGACCCAGATCAACAATCGTCCAAAAGAAGGTGCGACATAGCGTCTCGGAGGCTGGACCGCCACGGTTCCGACGCGCTCCTGCATTTCTCCCCGCGAATGCCGGTCCGGCAGGGCGGGGCGTAATATCAGCGCCCGATTCGTGATACGGGGGATGACAAGCCGGGGGGGCTTTGCTATATCCCCCCGCGCGGGCGCATAGCTCAGTTGGTAGAGCAGCTGACTCTTAATCAGCGGGTCGTAGGTTCGAGTCCTACTGCGCCCACCATTTCTTCCAATATGTTTGCGTCACTTCCATCGGTGGCGCTTTTCTTATTGGTCACAGAATGGTCGCGCGGCGATACGAAGGTCTTTGGAGCCACA
>JAOTVC010000149.1 GCA_029863585.1 Alphaproteobacteria bacterium
TTGAAGGTCGTCGCAGAAGGCGTCGAGACCGAGCCGCAGCTCGAATTCCTCAATAAGGCCGGGTGCGACGAAATCCAAGGATTCCTCATCAGCAAGCCGGCCACCGCCGATGAAATCTCCAAGAGTTTCCTTAACCCCAAACGCGCTTCTGCGTGAATTCCTCACCCCTTCTTAGACACGCCGGCCGCCCCCGGATCTTCTCTCCCCGCTAGATAAGCGGCCTGTGAATGGAGGCGTGGCGATAAGTGATTGTGATACGCAATCGCGGTGCTAGCCTGGATGCCATGAGGTTCTCCACGCCCCTGGTCAAAGGCCGCCTGATCCGGCGCTATAAGAGGTTTCTCAGCGACATCGAGCTGGAGGGCGGCGATATCATCACCGCACATGTTGCCAATCCGGGGGCCATGACGGGCTTGGCGGAGGCCGGCATGGAAGTCTGGGTATCGCGGTCCGACAATCCCAAACGGAAGCTTCCCTATAGTTGGGAGCTCGCCCGTGTCGGACGCCATTTGATCGGCATCAATGCGTCGCTCCCCAACCGTTTGGTGGAGGAAGCGCTGCAGGCCGGACGCATCAAGGAGCTAGCCGAATACCGCACCATCCGCCGCGAGGTGCGGTTGGGCAGGAATTCGCGGATCGATTTTCTGCTCCAGCAGGAGGGACTTCCGGATTGCTGGCTCGAGATCAAGAACGTGCACCTCAAACGCGGATCCCTGGCGGAGTTTCCCGATTCCGTTACCGCCCGGGGCACCAAGCATCTCATGGAGTTCACCGAGGTGGTCGCGAACGGCGGCAAGGCAATGATGCTCTACGTCGTGCAGAGATCCGATTGCCGCGCATTCTCCATCGCCGGGGACATCGACCCTGCCTACGCCGAAGCTTTGGCGGAAGCCAGGTCGAAAGGCGTTGAAACCATCTGTTATGTCTGCACAATCCGGCGAGACGGTATCCGATTGCGCGCACCCTTGCCCATGGCGGAGGGTTGAACGGCCGATTTCCGTCCCCAAATGACGGGGAAGAGGGCTTTGAAAGGGCACCATGAGTGAACTCGACGTAGACAGTAATTCGAAAATTTCTCTTGCTCCCGGGGGCGTCCCCTCCCGCAGGACGCCGGGAATTCTCGTCCACGGGCTGGAGGATTTCGAAGGCATGAGGCGCGCGGGCAGGCTCGCGGCGGAGATGCTTGATTTCATTACCCCCTACGTTCAGCCCGGCGCCACCACAGACAAGCTGGACCGGCTTTGCCACGATTTTGCCCTGGACCACGGTGCGACATCGGCGCCACTCGGGTACCGCGGCTTTCCGAAATCCATCTGCACTTCGGTCAACCATGTCGTCTGTCACGGCATCCCCAGTTCAGAGAAACTGCTCAAGGACGGCGATATCGTGAACATCGACGTCACCCCAATCCTGGACGGCTGGCACGGCGATTCATCGCGCATGTTTTTCGTGGGCGAACCGAAGATCAAGGCCCGCAAGCTGGTTGAGACCACTTACGAGGCGATGATGCGCGGCATCGCGGAGATCCGGCCTGGGGCCACCTTGGGCGATGTCGGTCACGCCATTCAGGTCCATGCCGAAGCCCAACGCTATTCCGTCGTCAGGGACTTTTGCGGCCATGGCATAGGCCGGGACTTCCACACCCCCCCCAATGTGTTGCATTACGGAGAGCCGGGACAAGGCATCACCATTGAAGAGGGCATGTTTTTTACCGTCGAGCCGATGATCAATTCCGGGCGCTATGAGGTGAAAATCCTTGCCGATCAATGGACTGCCGTGACCAAGGACCGCTCCCTTTCCGCCCAGTTCGAACATTCCATCGGCGTCACTGCGGACGGCTGCGAGGTTTTCACGCTATCGCCCGGGGGCTACACCTGCCCACCCTATGAAGCATAAACCGTGGACCGGGGCTGATGGACGCCAAGGCACACTATCTCGGCCATCGGCAACGCCTGCGTAACAGATTCCTCAAGGATATGGGCGCCGGGTTCTCGGACTATGAACTGGTTGAACTCTTGTTGTTCCTGGCGCATCCGCGGACCGAAGTAAAGCCTCTGGCGAAAGACCTGATTGCCCGGTTCGGAAGCTACGCCGATCTCATGGCGGCGAACCCGGCGGAAATCAAGGAAGTCCGAGGGGCCGGAGACAGTACCATAGTCGCCCTAAAATCGGTGCAGGCCGCGGCCGTCCGTCTCGCCCGGGCTGAGGTGCTGTCCAAACCGGTGCTCTCCTCCTGGATGCAACTGGTCGACTATTGTTACGTCGCCATGGCGCGGGAAAAACGCGAACAATTCCGCGTGTTGTTTCTGGACAAAAAGAATGTCTTGATCGCCGACGAGGTCCAGCAGACCGGCACAGTGGACCATACGCCGGTCTACCCCAGGGAGGTGGTCAAGCGTGCGCTCGAGCTAGATGCCTCCGCCCTGATCACGATCCACAATCATCCTTCCGGGGACCCCGATCCCTCGGACGAGGATATCGAGATGACGCGGGAAATCCAGGAAACCGCCCAGCGCCTCGGGATCGTCCTGCACGACCACTTGATCATCGGGCGCAAGGGCCATAGCAGTTTCAAAAGTCTTGGTTTGCTGTAAACTGCCCGCGTTCTCCGGGCCCTCTGCCCGGCCCCGTCGAACCAATCGAAAAGCATCATGATTCCACGCTATTCACGTCCCGAGATGGCCGCCATCTGGGACTCCGAAAACAAGTACAAGATCTGGCTGGAGATCGAATCCCACGCCTGCGACGCGCAAGCCGAACTGGGCGTCATCCCGCATGACGCGGCGCGCGCGGTCCGGCAAGCGGGCGCCTTCGATATCGCCCGGATCGATGAAATCGAGCGCGAAACCAAGCACGACGTCATCGCTTTTCTCACCAACCTCGCGGAAAACGTAGGGCCTGAAGCACGCTTTGTGCATCAGGGGATGACCTCATCCGATGTGCTCGATACCTGCTTCGCCGTACAACTGGCCCAGGCGGCGGATATTCTTCTTGCCGATATCGACGCCCTGCTTGCGGCACTGAAGCGCCGGGCACTGGAGCACAAGGACACGCTCTGTGTCGGCCGCAGCCACGGCATCCATGCCGAACCAACCACCTTCGGCGTCAAGCTCGCGGGCTTCTATGCGGAATTCGCACGCAACCGCGATCGCCTTACCGTGGCACGGGCGGACATCGCGACCTGCGCTATTTCCGGCGCGGTCGGCACCTTCGCCAACGTCGATCCTTACGTCGAGCAGTATGTCGCCGAAAAGATGGGCCTGTCGGTCGAACCAGTCTCGACCCAGGTGATCCCCCGCGACCGGCACGCGGCCTTTTTCGCCACTCTTGCCGTCATCGCCTCCTCCCTCGAACGCCTGGCGGTGGAAATCCGTCACCTTCAGCGCACCGAATTGCGCGAGGCCGAAGAATATTTCGCCCCGGGCCAGAAAGGGTCCTCTGCGATGCCGCACAAGCGCAATCCGATCCTGACCGAGAACTTGACCGGGCTTGCCCGGATCGTGCGCGCCGCCGTGATCCCCGCCTTGGAAAACGTCGCCCTGTGGCATGAACGGGATATCTCCCATTCCTCAGTGGAACGGATGATTGGTCCCGACGCGACCGTGACCCTGGATTTCGCCCTCGCCCGGGCGGCGGGGGTCATCGACAAGCTACTGGTATATCCGGAGAATATGCGGCGCAGCCTCGATCAACTCGGCGGGCTGGTGTTCTCCCAGCGGGTCCTGCTCGCCCTGACCCAAAAAGGCATGAGCCGCGAGGACGCCTATCTCGCGGTCCAACGCAACGCCATGAGAGTGTGGGAAAAAGGAGAGGACTTCAAATCGGCGCTAGCCGCGGACAGAGACGTTTCCGCGCATCTTGACTCCGCCGACCTAGACGAGCTGTTCGACATGGCCTACCACACCAAACATGTGGCGACGATCTTCAAGAGGGTATTTGGCGAGGCCTAGCCGGCAGACCGGACCGAAACCGAAGGCAGGATCAGGCGCTCAATTGTTGCCGCGCGACGGCGACGAACTCATTCATCTTCTTTCGCAAGGCCGCCTCGTCCATATCGATGCCTTTGTCGGCAAAGTCCTTCAAGACCTTCTCGACGACATCGGAATCACCCGGCTTCTCGAAATCCGCGGCCACGACGTCCTTGGCATAGGACGCGATCGCGTCGCCACTGAGCCCCATCTGCTCCGCCGCCCAAGCGCCGAGAAGGCGGTTGCGCCTGGCCATGACCTTGAACTCGTGCTCCTGATCGACCGAATACTTGGCCTCGAAGCCCTTTTCGCGATTGTCGAAACCGTTCATCAAACT
Organism: Alphaproteobacteria bacterium; assembly: GCA_029863585.1. Classification (GTDB taxonomy): domain Bacteria; phylum Pseudomonadota; class Alphaproteobacteria; order SMXQ01; family SMXQ01; genus SMXQ01. Next base: position 4,306 of record JAOTVC010000149.1, read on the forward strand.
ACTCCCGCTCGGTTGCCGGTAGGCCCCCTATTGAGGCGTGCAAATTTATAGCCGCCTGGCAAGATCGATGGTATCGAAACTTTCATGTGCACCGTCGTGATCCTCAGAAGGCCTGGATCTCCATGGCCCCTCATCCTGGGCGCCAACCGTGACGAAAATGTGACCCGCCCCTGGCTGCCGCCGGGCCGCCACTGGCCCGACCGGCCTGACGTGGTGGCGGGCCTCGATCAGCTGGCCGGCGGTACCTGGCTGGGGCTCAACGATTCCGGGGTCTTGGCGGCGGTCATGAACAGGGAGGGAACCCTGGGGCCTGATCCGGAGCGGCGCAGCCGCGGCGAATTGGTGCTGGAAGCGCTGGACCATCCGGATGCGGATCTGGCAGCGGCCTCTCTTCGGCACCTGCAATCTCAAGCATATCGTGCCTTCAACCTAATCATCGCCGATAATCGGGATGCCTACTGGCTCAAAAGCACGGGCGAGGGAGAAATTGCCGTCACCCCCATCGAACCGGGCCTTTCGATGCTGACGGCAAGGGACCTGAACGACACCTCGAGCGCCCGCATTGCCGCCCATCTGCCGCGGTTCGCTGCGGCCGAGGCACCGGAACCCTGGGCGGAGGAGTGGGGCGAATGGGAGACCCTGATGGCCGCCGGCCCACCGGAAGGAACGGACAGCCCCCGCGCGGCAATGGCGATCGCGCCCCTGGGCGGCTACGGCACGGTTTCGGGATCGCTGATCGCCCTCCCCCTGGACATGGCGGAAAACCGGCCGATTTGGCGTTTTTGCGCGGGTCCGCCGGGAACCGCACGCTATGCGCTGGTTAATGCATAAAATGCGGCGGAAGCAGAGCTGCCCTGCCCTCGACGCATTGTTTTGAGCGGGGATTATGCTATACATCACCTCTCACTCACAGGCTCGCAGATCCACGCCGTATCCCAGCTGACAAGGCGCCGTATGAACCGCCGTAAACAGATTTACGAAGGCAAGGCCAAGGTACTTTTCCAAGGGCCCGAGCCTGGAACGATCGTTCAGTATTTCAAGGACGACGCGACCGCCTTCAACAATCAGAAGAAGGGCACGATCGCCGGCAAGGGTGTGCTGAACAACCGGATTTCTGAGCTGCTGATGTTGCGGCTTCAGGACATCGGTATTCCCACCCATTTCATCAAGCGTCTCAACATGCGCGAACAGCTGGTCCGCGAGGTGGAGATCGTCCCCATCGAGGTGATCCTGCGCAACATCGCCGCGGGAACCTTATCGAAGCGCCTCGGCATCGAGGAAGGCAAGCCGCTCCCCCGGTCCATCGTCGAGTTCTGCTACAAGAACGATGAGCTGGGTGACCCCATGGTTAGCGAAGAACACATCACCGCCTTCGGATGGGCGACCCATCAGGAAATGGACGAGATCGTGAACCTGTCGCTCAGGATCAATGATTTTCTCTGCGGGTTGTTTCTGGGAATCGGCCTCAAACTGGTGGACTTCAAGCTGGAATTCGGCCGCTGGTACAACGGCGAGGAAATGCGCATCGTGCTGGCCGACGAAATCAGCCCGGACAGCTGCCGACTCTGGGACATCCAGACCAACGAAAAAATGGACAAGGACCGTTTCCGCCGCGACCTCGGCAATGTCGAGGAAGCCTACCAGGAAGTCGCTCGACGCCTCGGCATCCTGCCCGAAAGCGGTCCCGCTGACCATCAAGGCTCAAAGGCCATCCAATAGCCGAAATGATCGCGCGCGTTCACGTCACCCTGAAGCAAGGCGTCCTCGACCCCCAAGGGAAGGCCATCGCCAATTCCTTGAAATCCTTGGGTTTTTCTGACGTTTCGGGAGTTCGCCAGGGAAAGTATATCGAGGTCGAGCTGGCCGGCAGCGACCCCGAAGCGGCCCGCGCCGAAGTGCGGGATATGTGCGAGCGGCTGTTGGCCAATACCGTCATCGAGGACTACACGATCGAGCTGGATGGCTAGGCGCGAATCTTTTCTGGTTCGATTCACTTCCGGTGTATCGCCTCCGCTCCGGATCGCTTGCGGAGTCCGGCGATGAAGGCCGCGGTCATCGTCTTTCCCGGATCCAACTGCGACCGTGACGTCAAGGTCGCCTTGACCCAGAGCATGGGCGCCCCGCCCTCGATGATTTGGCATCGCGAGAGCGACTTCCCCACCGTCGACCTGATCGTCGTGCCCGGTGGATTTTCCTACGGCGATTACCTGCGTGCCGGAGCCATAGCCGCCAATTCGCCGGCCATGGTGGAGACCAAGCGCCGCGCCGCAGCCGGCGTTGCCGTCCTCGGCATCTGCAACGGCTTCCAGATCCTGGCCGAGACCGGATTGCTGCCCGGCGTCTTGATGCGCAACGCCGGCCTTCGGTTCATCTGCCGCGACGTCCATCTGCGCGTCGAGCGAACTGCTGCGCCTTTCACCGGCAAGTACCGGCAGGGCCAGGTGATCCGCATCCCCATCGCCCACGCCGACGGCAACTATTTCACCGAAGATGACACCCTCTCGCGCCTTGAAGGCGAAGGACAGATTGCCTTCCGCTATGCCGAACCCGACGGCGCCGTAACCGAGGCCGCCAATCCCAACGGCTCACGCGCGAACATCGCCGGCATCCGCAATGCGGCCGGCAACGTGCTCGGCATGATGCCTCATCCCGAACGCCTCGCCGATCCCGCGCTTTCCGGCACCGACGGCCGGCCCATGTTCGACGGTCTCGTGGAGGCGCTCGGCTGATGGCGAATCCGGCCCCGATGACGCCCGAGCTGATCGAAAGCCATGGTCTCAGCGCCGAGGAATATGCGCGGGTTCTCGAGATCCTAGGCCGCGAGCCCAACCTGACCGAGCTCGGCATCTTCTCCGTGATGTGGAGCGAGCATTGCTCCTACAAGTCATCGCGCAAGTGGCTCCGGCGCCTTCCCACCGAAGCTCCCTGGGTGATCTGCGGCCCCGGAGAGAATGCCGGCGTGATAGATATCGGCGAGGGTCTCGCCGCCGTCTTCAAGATGGAAAGCCACAATCATCCCTCCTTCATCGAGCCCTACCAGGGCGCGGCGACCGGCGTCGGCGGCATCCTGCGCGACGTCTTCACCATGGGCGCCCGCCCCGTCGCCAACCTCAACGCCCTTCGCTTCGGCAGCCCCAACCACCCCAAGACCCGGCACCTCGTATCCGGCGTGGTGGCGGGGATCGGCGGCTACGGCAATTGCGTCGGCGTCCCCACGGTGGCGGGCAGTTGCGATTTCGATGAAAGCTACGATGGCAATATCCTGGTCAACGCCATGACCGTTGGTATCGCGCCCAAGGATAGGATTTTCTATGCCAAGGCCACGGGCGTCGGCAATCCGGTGGTCTATGTCGGCTCCAAGACCGGACGCGACGGCATTCATGGCGCCACCATGGCCTCCGCCGAATTCGACGACGCGGCGGAAGCCAAGCGCCCGACAGTGCAGGTGGGCGATCCCTTCACCGAAAAGCTTCTGATCGAGGCCTGCCTCGAGTTGATGGCCGAAGACGTCATTATCGGCATTCAGGACATGGGTGCCGCCGGGCTCACCTCTTCGTCATTCGAGATGGCCGGCAAGGGCGGCGTCGGGGTAGAGATCGACCTCGACCAGGTGCCGGTCCGGGAAGAAAGCATGACGGCCTACGAGATCATGCTCTCGGAAAGCCAGGAACGCATGCTGATGGTGCTGCAGCCCGGCAAGGAGGACATCGCCAAGGCGATTTTCGAAAAGTGGGAGCTCGACTTCGCGATCATCGGCAAACTCACCGATACGGGCCGCATGGTGCTTCTGCAAAGCGGTGAAACGGTTGCGGATTTGCCCATCGATCCCCTCGCCGAAGCCGCGCCCATCTACGACCGTCCCACCGCCGCGGCGGAAGCCCGGCCGCTGATCGCGGCGGATGACGTGCCTCCCCCCGACGGCATCATGGACGCGCTTCAGTCGCTGCTGGGATCGGCCGACCTGTGTTCCAAGCGCTGGATTTGGGAACAATACGATCACATGGTGATGGCCGATACCGTGGCGCGGCCCGGCGGCGATGCCGCCATCGTCCGCATCCACGGATCGAACCGGGGGCTCGCGCTGACTACCGATTGCACGCCGCGCTACTGCGGCGCCGACGCCGCCACGGGCGCCGCCCAGGCGGTGGCCGAAGCTTGGCGCAATCTGACCGCCGTCGGCGCCCGGCCGCTGGCCGTCACCGACAACATGAACTTCGGCAACCCCGAAAGGCCGGAGATCATGGGCCAGTTCGCCGATGCCGTGGCAGGCATGCGGGAGGCCTGCCTCGCCCTAGACTTCCCGGTGGTCTCGGGCAATGTCAGCTTCTACAACGAGACCAACGGTAAGGGCATCCTGCCGACGCCGGCCATAGGCGCCGTGGGCCTGGTCGATGACATCTCGAAATCGGTGTCCCTGTCGCTACGGACGGAGGGCGAAAGCCTCGTGCTGATCGGCGCAAGCGCCGGGCATTTGGGATGCTCGTCCTACCTGAAGGAGGTCCTGGGACGGAGGGATGGGGCGCCACCGCCCGTGGACCTGGCGGCCGAACGGCGCAACGGCGATTTCATCCGGGCGGAGATCGCTGCGGCGGGGATCACGGCCTGCCACGACCTCGCCGATGGCGGGCTCCTGGTGGCAGCGGCGGAAATGGCGCTTGCCGGCGGCGTTGGCTGCGCCCTGGATGTGCCCGAGGGCGCCCCACCGGTCCATGCCTGGCTGTTCGGCGAAGATCAGGGGCGCTATCTCGTCGCCACCGACGACCCTGATGGCCTCATGGCTCGTGCCAATGGCGCCCAGGTGCCGGCCGCGATGATCGGCACGACGGGCGGCAAATCATTGACAGTCAATGGTTTCGGCACCATATCTTTGAACGAGTTGCGCGAAACCCATGAAGGCTGGCTACCCGCCTACATGGGGGACGCCTGACGGCGGAGACCCAAGGAGTACATGCCATGCCGATGGATCCAGGCGAAATCGAGCGCCTGATCAAGGATGCCCTGCCTGACGCCGAGGTGACGATAGAGGACCTCGCGGGGGACGGCGATCATTACGCTGCCCACGTGGTGTCCCCTGCCTTCGCGGGCAAGACCCGAGTGGCGCAGCATCAGATGGTCTATGGCGCGCTGGAGGGCCGCATGGGCGGCGAACTTCACGCCCTTGCGCTGCGCACCAGCGCCCCCGCCGATACGTGACACCGACTATCGCCACCGAGGAAGAGATCATGACCGAAACGGACGTAAACCAGCGCATCAGCGACGAAGTCACCGGCAACGACGTGGTGTTGTTCATGAAGGGCACACCGGTCTTCCCGCAGTGCGGATTTTCCGCGACAGTGGTTCAAGTGCTCTCATTGATGGGGGTCAAGTTCAAGGGCGTGGACGTCTTGGCCGATAGTGACATCCGCGAGGGCATCAAGGCCTATTCAAACTGGCCCACCATTCCCCAGCTTTACGTAAAGGGCGAATTCCTGGGCGGCTGCGACATCGTCCGCGAGATGTATGAATCGGGCGAACTCGGCGAAGTCCTGGCGCAAAAGGGCATCCCGACGACCAGCGCCTCGCAGGCCTGATCGCACGCTGTCATGGGCGCATTCCGCTGCTGCGATGCGCCCTTACCTCTTTAACAGGCGATCGCCCTTTTTCACCTATGGCCAGCGTCCGTCAACGCCGTCATAATCCACGGACGGGAAACGCTCGAACCTAGCCAATGAAGAAATCGGGGGGGGGTGCCA
>JAOTVC010000362.1 GCA_029863585.1 Alphaproteobacteria bacterium
CGTGCCCCGCACCTTGCGCAGGTCATCCATGCTGGGCAACTTGATCACCACGGAGCTGATGCGCTCCAGCGCCACGCTGGCCATCGTCGACTGGGTCAGGAGCTCGCCCATGGCGAACAGGCCGATCAGCACCGGCACGAAATGGATACCGTCGGTCAGTTCGGAAAACCCGAAGGTGAATCGTTCCACCGCGGTGGTCAGGTGGATGCCGATGGTGCCGACCAGGACGCCCGCCGCGCCGGATATCAGGTTGCGGATGGAGGACTTGCCACTGATCGAGGCCAACATCGACAGGGCGAAAACCGACAAGGCGAAATAGTCCGGCGGGCGGAATTCGGTCGCGAGCTTGGCCAGCATCGGCGTCGCGATCAGGAAGACGATCAGGCTGAAAATGCCGCCGATCACCGAACTGATGGCGGCAAGGCCGAGCGCCCGTCCCGCCTCGCCCCGCTTGGCCATGGGATAGCCGTCGAAGGCGGTCGCCACCGCCGGCGGCGCGCCCGGCGCATTGATCAGGATCGCGGTGATGGACCCGCCGAAGGTACCGGCGCAATAAAGCGCGGCCAACATGGCAATGGCGGGGATTGGCTCCATTCCCACCGTAAACGGCAGCAACAAGGCCACCGCCATCGGTGAGCTCAGGCCCGGCAGGGCGCCGATGGTGACGCCCACCAGCACGCCGAAGAAAATCAGCATGATGTTGAACGGGTCGAGGATGAGGGAGAGCCCCTGGAGAAACGCTTCCATTATGGCCTCCTAAAATGCGATGCCGATCAGGCCGGGCTCGAAAAAGACCCGCAGCACCTTGGTGAAGAGAAGCGCCACCAATGTCGGAAACAGGATGATGTAGGGAATCAGGATTTTCCAGCGCCGCTCCCCCCAAAGCAGCGGCAAGGCCGCGCAGACCAGCACCATGGCAAGGAAGGTCCCGAGGACGACGATCGCGGCCACCACCAGGACGAGAAGGCCGGCCGTAACGATGGCGCCCATTGGAATGCGCGTCGTGCGGCCTTCGTCCAGCCCTTTCTTGCCCTTCTCCAGGAAGCGATGCTCGAACGGGAGGATGAGGGACAGGATGACGATGAACCAAATCAGCAGCCTGGGGAACCATTCCGGGGGAATGTTCTGGGTCAGCAGCGGCGAGACTTCGTCAAAGGTGCTGGTAACGTAATACAGCACCGCGCAGATCGCCCAAATGATCAGCGTCAGCTTGAGATCCACACCATGGATCAGCGAGGAGCTGGGGGATTGCCCCTGCCCCTCGCGATCCGAAGTGATTTCAGGACCGTCGTTCGCCATGACGAAACGTGTCAGCGAATGGCAGTCTGTTTACTTCTTCAGGAGGCCGAGTTCCTTCAGGGCCGAAGAAGCGGTCTCGTATTCTTCCTTGATATGCTTGTCCCAGACATCGGCACCGGCGACGCTGTCCTTCACCGAAAGCCCGGAGCTGTTGAGATAATTGGCGAAGACCTTATGCTGCATGGCCTTGACCATGCCCTTGGACAGGGCATCCACCGCCGCCTTCGGCGTGCCCCTCAACACCCAGTAGCCGCGGGTGGTTGACGCCTTGGCCTTGTAACCGTTTTCAAAGGTGGTCGGAACCTGGGGATAATCGGAAAGCCGCTTTTCGGCCATCACCGCAAGGGCCCGGAACGTACCGTCCTTGACCTGGTCGCCCGCCTCGCTGACGTTGGGCAGGGTGGCGTCGATGGCGCCCGACATCAGGGCCTGGACCATCTTGCCGCCGGAGCCGAAGGGCACGACCTTGTACTTGATGCCGGCCGCCTTGGCGAAGGTGGCGAGGCCGATATGCTCGGTGCCACCGATCTGCGCGACACCCCAATTGAGCGCCTTTTCCTTCGACGCCGCGACCAGGTCCGCAAGCGTCTTGTATTTGCTCTTGGCTGACACGGTGATGAAGGTGGGGTCGTCCATCGCCCTGGCGATGCCCTGCACGTCGTCGATCTTGAGCGGCGATTTGCCGCGGGCGATCGTATAGAGGTGGGTCTGGGTCAACGCCAGGACGGTGCAGCCGTCCTTGGGCTTGCTCAGCGCATATTGGTGCGCCGTCGCGCCAGAACCGCCGCGCTTGGCGACGATCTGGATATCCTTCTTGAGATTCCGCCGTGTGCGGATGGACATCATACGGGCGGTCACGTCGGTGCCGCCGCCGTAGGATGAATGGATCACCACTTGGATGGTCTTGCAGGGCAAGACGTCCGCGGCCATGGCAGGGCTGGCG
>JAOTVC010000363.1 GCA_029863585.1 Alphaproteobacteria bacterium
GTGACGCCGGTGACGAAATCCGGCTTGACCTGGTGGGAGCCGGGCCAGCGTTCGATCTGGGCTTCGAGAAACACCGGGCGCCCGGCGCGCACGCGGGAGAGGACATCGGCGGTCAGCGCCGCCACCAAGTCCGCATCATTGCCGTCGACGGTTTCGACATCGATGCCGAGCGCCTGGGGGATGTCGACTAGCCGGCGGGCCGCCAGCCGCGAGGTTTCGTGCGCGCCTTCCTTCTCGTTGTTCTCGCACACGAACAGAACCGGCAAATGGTAGCGCGAGGCGAAGTTGAGCGCCTCGTAGCTGATCCCCTCGTCCAGCACGCCGTCACCGAAAAAGGCGACCGAAACGCTGTCGGTGCCAAGCTCCTTGAGGGCGTAGCCGCCGCCGATGGCAAGGCCGATGGAGCCGCCGACCATGGCCGAGGTGGACTGGAAGCCCGCGGCGCGGTCGCATAAGTGCCAGGTGCCGCCGCGGCCCTGGTTGAGGCCGCCGGCGCGGCCCATGATTTCCGCCAGCGCCTTTCCCGGATCCGCCCCCCGGGCGATCAAATGGCCGTGGTTGCGATGGTTGGTGTGGCTAAGGTCCCCGGTCACGAGCTTGGACGCCACCGCGGCGCCGGCTGCCTCGTGGCCGATATAAAGGTGATTGCGGCCGATATCCGCGTTTTCCTTGGAAACGTGGATGACCATCTCCTCGAATCGCCGCATCAGAAGCATGCGTTCGAACAGATGGATACGCCCTTGCTGTTTCGGATCAATTGGCATCGTCCCCCCTCGCGTTTGCTGCCGTTCTTCTTGCTCCGGCACAGTGCCGGCTCGCGAACCGCCATGATAAAGCAAAACGCCCGCAGTTGCGGCCATCAAGGTCTTACGGAAAGTTAGTTCTGGACGGGTCCCTCTTTCAGATCAGGCCGAGGGACTGGAAAAGGACCAGAAGCACCGCCAAAGGCACCATGAAGCGCAGCAGCCACAACCAGGCGCGTCCCAGGCGGCGCGGCGCGAATCCCGCCGAATCCAATGTGGTCGCGCGGTTCACGTGCCAGCCCACGAAGATCGCGATGAAGATTCCGCCGACCGGCAACAGCAGGTTGGAGACGGCGGCGTCGATGGCGCTCAGGATGTCCTTGCCGCCGATCGTAAGATGCTTGAGCATCCCCTGGCTCAGCGCCGAGGGCAGGCCGATCACGAAGATCAGCGCCCCCATCGCCCAGGCCGTGCGCTTGCGTCCCCAGGACCGGCGATGGATCACGGCGGCGACGGGAACTTCGAGCAGGGACACCATGGAAGTCAGCGCCGCCGCCGACAGCAGGAAGAAGAACACGGCGCCGACGACGAGGCCGCCCGGCATTTTGAGGAAGAGCTGGGGCAGGGTGACGAAGGCGAGTTCCGGTCCGGCGGCGGGATCGATGCCGAAGGCGAAAACGGCGGGGAAGATCGCCAGGCCCGCGGCAACGGCGAACAGGGTGTCTCCGGTCACCGTCACCAGGGCGCATCCCGGCAGGGAAAAACCCCGGGGCATGTAACTGCCATAGGTGGCGAAGATCGCCATGCCGACGCCAAGTGAGAAGAACGCCTGGCCGAGGGCGGCGACGTAGACCTTGGGCCGGGCCAAGGCCGACCAATCCGGACTGAACAAGAAGGTGAGGCCCTTGGAGGCGTTCTCCAGGGTCAGCGAATAGCCGGCGAGCGCGATCACCAGCACGGCCAGAAGGGGCATCAGCCAGCGGTTGAACAATTCGATGCCGCCCTGAATGCCGCCTGAGATGACGACAACCGTGGCTGCCAGCATCACACCCTGCCAGATGACCGGCTCGCCCATGTTGGCGATGAAGCGCTCGAAATAGCTGCCGAAGCTCTCTCCGCCGTTTCGCCACAGCGTCCCGATCACTGCGCCCGAGAAATACTTGAGCGCCCAACCCGCGATCACCGAGTAGTAGCTCAGGATCACCGTCGCGCCACCGATGCAGAGCCAGCCGACGAAAGGCCAGCCCCTGCCGTCGGTGCTGAATGCCGCCACCGCGTCTCCCTTCCCGCGGCGGCCCATGGAAAGCTCGGCGATGATCAGCGGCAGGCCGACGAGGGCGACGCTCAGGACATAGAGCAACAGGAACACCGCGCCCCCGTTCTCGCCGGCGACGTAGGAAAAACGCCAGATATTGCCGAGCCCCACCGCCGAACCGATGGCCGCCAGGGTGAACCCGTGGTGCGATCCCCACTCCTCGCGGACGCTCATGACGAAC
>JAOTVC010000364.1 GCA_029863585.1 Alphaproteobacteria bacterium
AAACCGGCGAGTCGCTTCCTCTTCCATATTGAATCCCTCTTCCCCCTGGAAGGGGAAGTACCCGAGGCGAAGCCTGGGGATGGGAGGTCTTCCACCACGGAGGGAGATTTGGGTCCCGCCCGGCCGCGAGGTCTGTGAGCGGGAAGCACCCGGGCGAAGCGAGGGAAATGCGGGCAATCACGAATGAAACGAGCAAACGCCACGAAGGAATGGGTAGCAGCCATCGGACCCGACATCCGGTCGCTGGTCAAAGGAACGGTTGTCCGGGCTCCCGCAATGGAGGTCTGGTCGGCGTGGACGAACAAAGAAGGCATCGATTCGTGGTGGGGTCCTCCCGACGCTCGGATCGAACTCCGGATAGGTGGCCCGTTCGAGCTTCTCTTCCTCCCGGACGCCCCCGAGGGCAAGCAGGGTTCAGAAGGATGCCGGTTCCTTGCCTACATCCCCGGTGAGATGTTGGCCTTCACCTGGAACGCCACCCCCGATCATCCCCTCCGCAAAGAACACACATGGGTGGTGCTCACCTTCGCGAAACTCGATGACGAGACAACGGCAGTTCGCCTGGTGCACACCGGGTTCCTCGACGGACCCCACTGGGACACCTACATGGCGTATTTCGACGACGCCTGGGATCGAGTCCTCACCAGACTCACCCAGCACTGGGCCATATGAGAACTGCTCGCCTCGCCCTCTCTTCCCCTGCAAGGGGAACTACCCGAGCGGAGCGAGGGGGATGGGGTCCCGCCCCGCTGCCAGACCCTGTTAATCAGGTCTGCCCCCAACTACGAAGAAGCTCCGGCAAAGCCGGAGCTTCTTCACAGAATCGAAACCGGCCCCTCCAGGAACTGATCGTTGGGGATCGCCACGGTGCCTCCGTCTATCGCTTCCACCCGGGTGGTGGCCATCCCGATGTCGGTGATGCGACCTTCGACGATCCCCACCCGGACCATCTGGCCTTCTTCATAGCTGTTCTGGATGTGCCTGCCGGCCGCCACCTGGCGAGCCACCGGCACCGATCCCAGCCCGATGGCCAGCCCGCCGGCCAGCGCCGCACCGAAAGCGAGCGCCCCGATCAGCAGCAGGATGATGTCGGTGGAGATGCCGATCTGCTGGAGGGCGATGATCACCCCCACCCCGAGGATCAGCGACGAAGCGGCCAGCCGGGCCCGGGCGGCGATCGAGGCCGACATGCGGGTGAGGGCCGCCTCGATGAGCGTGCCGACGATCTTGCTGAGAGCCCGGGCGAGGATGACGACGATGAGCGCTACGAGGGCCTGGGGCAGGTACCGCAGGGCCGATTCCAGCAGCAGGTCGGCCTGGCTGGGATCCACGATGACCAGCGCCGTGACGACCAGCACGGCGATGTACAGGACGGGCAGCACCTGATCGATCATGTCCCGCAGTTTCTCCGGCAGGCGTTTGCCGGCGATCTTCCAGACCGCCCAGATGACGACGAGAACGGCGATGACGCTTCCGGCGGTGATCAGGGCCTCTTGCCAGGTCATTGATCGTCCTTTCCGAGCCCGGGATCCAAGTAGGTGATGAGGGCTTGCAGCATGTCCGCCACGATACCGCCTCCCAGCTTGGCGGCGTCCATCAGGAAGAGTTCGAGGCGGATCATCTGCACGACCGGCTCGACCAGATCGTGGTCCAGCCCGCCGTCCCACAGTTCGGCCAGGAAGTCCTGGCACTGGTCGCAGGTGGCGACGTGCTCGTCCAGGTCGAAATCAGCTCCGCCGGCAAAAGCGACCAGCTGTTCGTCGCGGACGGCGCAGGCGCGGTTCATCGCCACTCCTCCATGTCGGTTCGCAACGCTCGCCGGGCCCGCAGGATCCGGGTCCGGACGGTGTTGAGGGGCGTGTCGGTCCGTTCGGCGATCTCCTCGTAGCTGAGCTCGTCGAACTCCCGTAAGACCAACGGCTCCCGCAGTTTGGCGGGGAGCTGGTCGATTGCGGCCCGCAGGTCGACCGACATGGCAAGAGTCTCGAGGCGGGCCATGGGATGACTTTGCACCGGCAGGTCGAGCCCCCGATCGGTCGGGTATTCTTTGCGCCGGGTCACGGCGTTCTTGGCGAGGTTGGTGGCGATGCGATAGAGCCATGAACGCACCTGGGCGTCGCCCCGGAACCCGTCGAGGGCGCGGAAAGCTCGCAAGAACGTATCTTGCGCCAGCTCCTCAGCGATTGAGGGGTTTCTCACCACACTCATTGCTGCTCCATAGACAAAG
>JAOTVC010000365.1 GCA_029863585.1 Alphaproteobacteria bacterium
CGGTCATGGCGCTGGACGCCAAGATCAATTTTGACGACAACGCCCTGTTCCGCCACCCCGCCATATCGGAGCTGCGCGACGAGGACGAGGAGGACCCGTCCGAGCTGGAGGCCTCCAAGCACGACCTCAATTACATCAAGCTCGACGGCAATATCGGCTGCATGGTCAACGGCGCCGGACTCGCCATGGCGACCATGGACATCATCAAGCTCTATGGCGGGGAACCCGCCAATTTCCTCGATGTCGGCGGCGGCGCGACGCGCGAGCGCGTCACCACCGCGTTCAAGCTGATCCTGTCCGACGCCAGTGTGGAGGGCATCCTGGTCAACATCTTCGGCGGCATCATGCGCTGCGACGTCATCGCCGAGGGCGTGGTCAGCGCGGCCCGCGAGGTTTCGCTCCATGTTCCCCTTGTGGTTCGGCTCGAGGGCACCAATGTAGAGCTCGGCAAGAAGATCCTGAACGAATCCGGGCTGCCCATCGTGTCCGCCGACGATCTCGACGACGCGGCGCAGCAGATCGTCGCCAAGGTGAAAGAGACCGTCTGATGGCCGTCATCGTCGATAAGAACACCAAGGTCATTTGCCAGGGATTCACCGGATCCCAGGGAACCTTTCATTCCGAACAGGCGATCGCCTATGGCACCAAGATGGTCGGCGGCGTGACGCCCGGCAAGGGCGGGACCAACCATCTCGACCTGCCGGTGTTCGACACCGTCGCCGACGCGGTGGCCGAGACCGGGGCCACGGCGACAGTGATCTACGTGCCGCCGCCGTTTGCCGCCGACGCGATCCTGGAAGCGGTGGACGCCGAGCTGCCCCTGGTGGTCTGCATCACCGAAGGCATCCCGGTCCTCGACATGGTCCGGGTCAAGCGCGCGCTGCGCGGCTCGGGTTCGCGCCTGATCGGTCCCAACTGCCCGGGCGTCATCACGCCGGATGAGTGCAAGATCGGCATCATGCCGGGCCATATCCATTCACGCGGCTGCATCGGGATCGTTTCGCGTTCCGGAACTTTGACCTATGAAGCGGTCGCCCAGACCTCGGCCACCGGCCTGGGTCAGTCGACCTGTATCGGCATCGGCGGCGATCCCGTCAACGGGACCAGTTTCATCGACTGCCTGGAACTGTTCCTTGCCGATCGGGAGACCAAGGGCATCGTCATGATCGGCGAGATCGGCGGTACGGCGGAGGAAGACGCCGCCGCCTTCATCAAGGCGTCGAAGACCAAGAAGCCGGTGGTCGGCTTCATCGCCGGGCAGACGGCGCCGCCCGGGCGCCGCATGGGTCATGCCGGGGCGATCATCGCCGGGGGATCCGGCGGCGCGGGGGACAAAATCGAAGCGCTCAAGTCGGCCGGCATCAAGGTCGCCAATTCCCCTGCAAGCCTGGGTGTCACAATGAAGAAGGCGATCAAGCGCTAAGCTTTTGTTAGGCATAATTTGCTACCCCCTGGTCGATTAGGGACGCGGGGGGAATCGGACGCGGCAAGGGGCCGCAAGAGCGCAATGGCATCGAAAATCGAAGACCAATCGTTTCTGTTCGGCAGCAACACCGGATTCATTGAGAAGGTCTATGGCCGTTTTCTCAAGGACCCCAAGTCCGTCGACCCCGAATGGGCGGCGTTCTTTGCCGACCTGCAGGACAACGCCGCCGAGGCCCTGAAGGAAATCAAGGGGGCGAGCTGGGCGCCGCGCACCGGCCGCAGGCTGCCTGCCATGCCCAGCGAGGCGGCCCCGGAGGAGGCGCCGGCGGCCACCGGCGAAGCGGTCCGGTCCGCGACCCTCGATTCGATCCGGGCCCTGATGATGATCCGCGCCTATCGCGTGCGCGGGCATCTGGAAGCCACCCTCGATCCCCTGGAGCTGGAAGCGCCCGTGCCCCATCCGGAGCTGGATCCTGTTTCCTATGGCTTCACGGAGGACGATTACGACCGCGAGATTTTCATCGACAATGTGTTGGGTCTCGAACGCGCCACCTTGCGCCAGATTCTCGAAGTGGTGCGCGGCACCTATTGCCGCACCATCGGCGTCGAGTTCATGCATATCCAGGTGCCCGAGGAAAAAGCCTGGATCCAGCAACAGGCCGAAAGCGGCCGCACCAAGGCGCCGCTGCGGCCGGAAGCCAAGCTCTATACCCTGCGCCACCTGATCCGGGCCGAGGAGTTCGAAAAATTCCTCCATG
>JAOTVC010000150.1 GCA_029863585.1 Alphaproteobacteria bacterium
TTGACCAGCATGGCATAGGCGGAGACCAGGCGCAGCAACGTCGTCTCCCCCGCCCCCAGCGCCAGCGCCAGGTTCTGGGACAGGTTTTCCGAGATATTCTGATGGATGCCGAAGCGGCGGGCGGCCAAGGCGACCTTATCCATCCCGATGGTCTGGGCCAGGCGCACCGTCATCAGGTTGCGGGACTTCTCGATGCCCAGCCGCATGGTCGAAGGTCCATAGAACTTGTGGCCGTAGTTTTGGGGTTTCCACAATCCCAATCCCGCGCCTTGGTCGACAACGAAGGGAGCATCGAGGATCAGGGAGGACGGTGTGAACCCCTCATCGAGGGCGGCGAGATAGACGAAGGGCTTGAACGCCGAACCGGGCTGGCGCTCCGCCTGGGTCGCCCGGTTGAACTGGGATTTCGAATAGGCGATGCCCCCCGCCATGGCCAGCACTCGGCCGGTATGGGGATCGAGCGCGATCACGGCACCGTTGACGTCCGGGACCTGGCGGAGGGAAAAGGTTCCTTCGGGATAGGTCACGGTCTTCGGCGCTTCGCCCTTCTTGGCCGGGTTCACCGTGTGTTCCTTGACCGCCTCGACCGCCACGACGTCGCCGGGATTCAGCACCTTGTCGGCACGGCCGTGCCAGACGCCGAGCTTCTGCCCTTCGACCCAGGGCCGGGCCCAACGCATCTCGGCGAGGGGGATGGCCCCCTTGCTGCCGTCGGCCAAGCCGATCGCGGCGGCCTCCTTATCGGCCTTGAACACAACCGCGAGGCGCCAAGGCCCAAGCCCCGGCGGTTCCTCGACCTTGGCGAGGTTCGCCGCCCAATCCTCCGGCATGGATCCCGCCTTGCCGAAGCCGGGAAGGCGGGCAATGGGGCCGCGCCAGCCGTGGCGGCGGTCATAGGCGATCAGGCCCTCGCGCAGCACGCGGTCGGCGATCCGCTGCAACTTGGGCTCGAGCGTCGTGCGCACCGAAAGCCCGCCCCGGTAGAGCTCCTTGTCGCCGTAGCGCTGCAGCAATTCGCGCCTCACTTCCTCGGCGAAATACTCCGCATGGGTCAAGAGCGCGTTCTCCCGCTCATGGACGACGAGGGGCTCGGCCATGGCAGCTTCCGCCTGGGCCTTGGTGATGAACGATTCTTCCAGCATCCGCGAAATCACCCAGTCCCGCCTGGCCTTGGCGGCCTTGGGCCTGCGGATGGGGTGATAATTGTTGGGCGCCTTGGGCAAGGCAGCGATGAATGCCGCCTCTCCCACGGTCAGCTCGTCCATCGACTTGTTGAAATAGTTCAGCGCCGCCGCCGCCGCGCCATAAGCGCCGAAGCCCAGGTAGATTTCGTTGAGGTAGAGCTCCAGGATACGGTTCTTGCTGAATGTGCGCTCGATGCGGAGCGCCAGAATCGCCTCCTTGATCTTGCGTTCGTAGGAGACCTCGTTGGTCAGCAGGAAATTCTTCGCCACCTGCTGGGTAATGGTCGAGGCCCCGACCGGCCGACGGTCACCCCCCAAGCGCCGCAGATTGGTCACCAGGGCGCGTGCCACGCCGAAGGGATCGATCCCAGGATGGGAATAGAAATTCTTGTCCTCGGCCGCGAGGAAAGCCTTGATCACCAGCTTGGGGATCGCCCGAATGGGCACGAAGGCCCGCTTTTCCGTGGCATATTCCGTGATCAGGCTGCCGTCTCCGGCATGCACCCGCGTCATCACCGGCGGCCGGTAATCGGCGAGCTGCTGATACTCCGGCAGGCCGCGCCCGAAATGCCAGAGCCCGGCCAGCACCGCGCCGGCGCCGATCAGCCCCAGGAATACGAGCGTCACGATGATGATGGTGATCCAGCGCAGCACTTCGATCGATACCTTCAACGGCGGGACCGGCGCGCCCAAGGGGGCGAATTCCGGCCTTGGGGGTCACACTCTATACCCCGGACCATGCCTAGGAAAAACCGTTTCCCGTTAAATAACCCTCAACTGTGTCAAACAAACGGCGTCAACGGCCGGCGGTTTCCTTGAGGGCGTTGAAATACCGATCCACGGCCGCGGTAACGGCCTTGGCGAGGCGGGCCCGGTAACGCGGGCGGTTCAATTGCGCCTCGTCCAGGGCGTTGGAAAGATAGCCCATCTCCACCAGCACCGAGGGAACATCGGGCGCCTTCAAGACGGCAAAGCCGGCAAAACGGTGGGATTTACGTAAAAAGCGAGTCGATTTCTGCATCTCCTTGACCAGAAGTCGGGCGAAACGCACCGAATGGTTCATGGTTTCGCGCTGGGCAAGATCGATAAGGATGTCGGTGACCTGCTTGCTGTTGTGGCTGAGATCGACGCCCGCGATCAGGTCCGACTTGTTGGCCGAGGCCGCCAAAGCCTCCGCCTCCTTGTCCGATGCTTTCTCCGACAGGGTGTAGACCGAGGCGCCCCGGACCCGGTGATCGTCGAGCGAATCTGCATGCAGCGACAGGAACAAATCGGCACCCGCCGCCCGCGCCCGGGCGATACGCCCGCGCAGGCGGATGAACACATCGCGCCGCCGGGTCAACACGACCTTGTACCGGCCGGTCTTCAGCAGTTCCTGTTCGAGGCGTCTTGCCATGGCCAGGGTGAGATGCTTCTCAACGCTCTTCCGGACCCGCCCCGTCGCACCCGGGTCGATGCCGCCGTGACCGGGATCGATCACCACCACCCTCTTGCGCGCCCGCCGGGGTTTCTCGGAAGGCCGCGCCACCGCGGTCGCCTCCGGTCGCGGAGCCGCCTTCTCCTGGCGCGACAGTCCCGCCCGGGCCAGCGCTTCCGCGGCACTTGCGCGCTCGATATCGAGGACGAAACGCCACATTCCACCCTGCTGGGGCGGAATCTGAAAGCTCTTGGCCACGATGCCGGGCACCTTGAGGTCCAGCACCATGCGGTCGCGTCCGGGCACGAACCGCCCGTAGCGGTAGCTGGCGACGAACCCCTTTCCCTTGCCGTCGCCGCCCTTGGGCAGATGCCACGCGACCTCCGGCATGTCGAGAACGATGCGGTAGGGCCGCACCAGAACAAAGAGGGAGACGTCCAGTTTGGCAGTGCTTTCCAGCACCACCCGGACGCGCTTGGAATGGACGCCGATGCGGACCTGGGTAACCGCGGATTCGGCGCGCGCCGACTCGGCCTGGGTGCCCGATCCGAGGCCCACAAGAAGAACCAGCCCCAACAGGGCGATACACCAATTTCTTACGTAAGCGACCAACATTCAGGGGCTAATCCCAAGTAATTCAGCCACATATATTAGACGCGCCCCCAGGCGGGCAACCGAAATCCACGGCTCCGGAGGCACCGCCCCGGCCGCGGCACCTGGAATATTGGCATTGTAGAACCTGTCGCGGCCAACTATGTTAACGTTTGTGAGTACCTCTGGTCGGCCATCGATTGGGCAGGATTGCCCTATTTGCAGGCGGCGTAGCGCGGAACCCTACGGCAGGACCCCATGGAAACCGGTCCCCGATTCCCCGGTGCGCTCAGACGGAATAGAGGTTTGTAAGGAATTGAAACCGGTCCCGATGGTGCGGTACTGCGCCGCTCTTGGGGCGGGCCCGATCCCCTCCCTGTGCCCTAAGCCACGGGTCGAGTTCTGGGCCATCGGTTTCGCAAACATAATGCGCGATGCGCCGCCCCCATGGTCGCAGTGAGCGGCCGGGGGGCTTGGCGGCACCGCGTTGGAGACACATTAAATGGCTAAACGCATGCTTATCGATGCGACCCACAGGGAAGAAACCCGTGTGGTCGTTCTTAATGGTAATCGGCTCGATGAATTCGATTTCGAGACATCCACCAAGAAGCAGCTCAAAGGAAATATTTACCTCGCCAAGGTGACCCGTGTGGAGCCCTCGCTCCAGGCGGCGTTCGTCGATTTCGGCGGTAACCGCCACGGCTTCCTGGCCTTCAACGAAATCCACCCCGACTATTATCAGATTCCCGTGGCCGACCGGATGGCGCTCCTTAAGGAAGAGGAAGCCTTGGCGGCCGAGGATCTGGAAGCTGGGGCCGGCGTCGATGAAGACGAACTCGGTCACCCGCATCACGAAATTCTAGACAAGGCCTCCGCCACCGCGGAAGAGAACGCCCCGGTCATCGAGACCGACGGCGAACCGGAAGCTGTTACCCAAGAGGCCGATGGCGAGCCGGAATCGGTCGGCGGCGAGAGCGCGCCGGAGGCCCACGACGCCGCAGCTGAAGACGCGCCTGAGACCGATGACGAAGAGGCCGCCGCGGCGGCCTCCGGTGCCTCGGGCGCTTTGGAGGAAGTCGGCGGCGAAGATACCGTGGATATTCAGGCGCCG
The DNA here is from genome assembly GCA_029863585.1 of Alphaproteobacteria bacterium. Classification (GTDB taxonomy): domain Bacteria; phylum Pseudomonadota; class Alphaproteobacteria; order SMXQ01; family SMXQ01; genus SMXQ01. The sequence goes on from JAOTVC010000150.1 coordinate 4,304, forward strand.
GCACACCGTCGGCCCCGCCCCCGCCGCCAACGGTACAAGATCCAGGAAGTCATCAAGCGGCGTCAAATCATCCTGGTCCAGGTGGTCAAGGAGGAACGCGGCAACAAGGGCGCGGCGCTCACGACCTACCTGTCGCTCGCCGGCCGCTATTGCGTGCTGATGCCCAACACCACCAAAGGCGGCGGCATCTCCCGCAAGATCACCTCGCCCAAAGACCGCAACCGGCTCAAGGGCTTCATCTCCGATCTCGAAATTCCCGACGGCGTCGCGGTGATCCTCAGAACCGCCGCCATCGAACGCTCGAAGGCGGAAATCCGACGCGATTTCGAATACCTGATCCGCACCTGGCACCAAGTGCGCGACACCACCCTGCAATCGATTGCGCCGACCCTGGTCTACGAGGAAGGCAACCTGATCAAACGCTCGATCCGCGACCTCTATTCCAAGGACATGGACGATGTCCTGGTCGAGGGCGATGAGGGCTATAAGACCGCCAAGGACTTCATGCGCATGCTCATGCCGAGCCATGCCAAGCGGGTCCAGCCCTATAAGGATGAGTCGATCCCGCTGTTCCAGCGCTACCAGGTTGAACCGCAGATCGACGCCATGCATTCGCCCGAAGTGAAGCTGAAATCGGGTGGCTACATCGTGATCAATCCCACCGAGGCCCTGGTATCGATTGACGTCAATTCAGGACGCGCCACGCGCGAACGCAATATCGAGGAAACCGCTTACAAGACGAACCTCGAAGCGGCCGAGGAAATCGCCCGGCAGCTCAAGCTGCGGGACCTGGCCGGCCTGATCGTGATCGACTTCATCGACATGATGGAGAACCGCAACCAGCACACCGTGGAACGGCGCCTGAAGGATGCCATGCGCTCGGACCGGGCCCGGATCCAGATCGGCCGGATCAGCCCCTTCGGCCTGCTGGAGCTGTCGCGCCAGCGCCTCCGGCCCAGCCTGCTCGAAGCAAGCACCGCCGTCTGCCCCCATTGCGAGGGCACCGGCCTGATCCGCTCAAAGGAATCGGCGGCGCTGCACGTGCTCCGGGCGGTGGAGGAAGAAGGCATCCGCCGCCGTTCGGGTGAGATCCACGTCGCCGTCGCCACCCCGGTCGCGCTTTACATCCTCAACGAAAAGCGCGACATGCTGACGGGAATGGAAGGCCGCCACGGCTTCCGCGTCTTTGTCACCGGGGACGACAGCTTGGTGCCTCCCGCCTACCAGCTTGACCGGGTTGCCGAAAAACCCGCCGAACCCGCGGCCGCCAGGGCGATACAACCGGAAACCAGCGCCCCTGAAAGGGACGAGGTCGAGGACGAGGACGAAGCCAAGCCCAGCCGGCGGCGGCGATCGCGCCGGCGCCGCGGCCGACGGAACGAGGAGGCCGAGTCCGAAACCGTCCAAGCCCAGGGCACCCAGGGCGCTAGCGATGCGGACGAGGAGACGCCTTCCGAGGAAAGCCGCGAACCAGCGGAAGCCGAGGCCGCGGACGCCGACGAGCAGACCGCGAAACCCAAGCGCCGTCGCCGCGGCCGCCGCGGGGGCCGCCGGCAGTCGCGGGCCAAGAACGAGGCCGAGGCCGCCAAGGATGCCGGCGCGGAGACGGCCGAGAGCCAGGACGCCCGCGACGCCGCCGGCGGCGAAGTCAGCGAAAACATGGAGACGCCTTTGAAGGCGGGCGACGAAGACGGCAAAAATGACGCCGCGCCGAAGTCCCGTGCGCGCCGCAGTCGCGCCAAAGCGGCCGACACTGCCACCGACAGCACCGGCGCGGATGCGGACGGTGAAGACGCTGCCGATGCCGCCGAGGCGTCTGGCGCCGCGGCGGACGGCGAAAAGGCCAAAACGCCTCGTCCCCGCAAGCGGCGGTCGCGAGCGCGCAAGCCGGCCGACAAGGACACCGGCAGCGCGCCGGAGCCGCCGGAGCCCAAGGCCGAACAGGCGGCCGTAAACCAAGGCAACGGTGCCAATGGCGGAGCACCCGCGGGCTCCAATGGGTCAAGTGCCAGCGGGCCGGCGCCCGCCGCCGCGGAGCGCGATCGGGATCCCGGCACACCGGCCAAATCGGAGAGCGGTGCCGAAGAGTCACCCCCGCCGTCCAAACGACAGGGCTGGTGGAACCGGTTTACCCAGTCGTCTTGATCTCAGGGCCTTAAAAGCAGACAGGATTGGCCGCGGGCCGACAGCTTGCGGCACAACGCCCGGCCGGCGGCGCCATAGGCGATGGGTCCCGCCCGCAGACGGTAGTAAACGCCCCGGGCGCCCAGGTCCTTGCGGACCGCCCGGATCGTGACGCCGCCCAGGACACTTGCGTGTTTCTTGGTGATGCGATCGATCGCCTTAAGGGCCAGGGCCTGCGATTTGCTGGCCCCCAGCTGAAGCAGGACAGGTCCGGAATCGGCCCCCGATTTGCGGGTTTTCTCCGGCTCCGGGGAATGCCGCGCCACGGTCGCCCCCGTGGGGACCGCTTTGGCCAACGCATTGGGCGCCGGCGCCCGGTTGCTCGTCTCGGCCGCACCGGTCTCGGCCTTCTTGGCCTTGGCCTCTCCGGCATTGACGGCCGGCACCGGTGTCACCGGCGTCTTGACCGCCGGCACGGTGGCACTGGCCTTGCGCAGCGGCGGAGATTCCTGGCCCTTACCTGATGCCCCGCCATCGGCGGCGACCTCGACCGGGGAAACCGGATCGGGGCTTTTCGCCGCCGCTTCGGGCGCCGGCGTCGGCGCTGCCTCGGGCGCCTTGCGTGGTTCCGCGCGTTGAGCCGCCGGCTTCCTCGCAGCTGTCTTCTTCGCTGCCGTCTTCCTCGCTGCCGCCGTTCGCCTCGCTGCCGTCTTCGTTGCCGCACCGCCGCGCAGACGCTTTTCCTCAGCGGCCCGCCAGTTGCGCGCCATATCCCGGGCAAGGGCGATCTGCGTCGGGGTCATGCGCCGGGCCACGATCGCCCTGTTCTTGTCGGAATAGGACAACCCGCCCGCGGCGCCAAGCTCGAACCACATATGGGCTTTGACGTAGTCCTGCTCCACGCCCAGGCCCTTGGTATAGAGAAAGCCGAGATGGTATTGGGCCGGCGCAAAACCCTGCTCGGCGGCCTTGCGGTACCATTTCAACGCCTCGCGGTAGTTGCGCTCGACCCCATGACCGTAATTGTAAAGAAAGCCGACGCTGGATTGCGACGGGGCATCTCCCCGTTCGGCCAAGGGCAGCCAGTTCCTCAGCGCGGCCATGTAGTTGCCCTGCCGGTAAGCGGCCATACCGCCCTCATAGTCCTGTGCGGCGGCCGGAGCCACCGCCAGGATCGAAAGCCAGAGACCAACGACCACCCGCCCAAGCATGCCGGTAATTAAACTCTTTCGCGGTGCAAACCGCCACGGGGAATTCACGGCATTCTTCCGATTTCACGGAAAGCCGCGCAGGCGCTGGGCTTGGCGGCCTACTCCGCCTCCAGCGGCGCGTGCAGCGTCGTGCCCGGTACGATGATTCCACCGGCGGGCCGCCGGCCGGCCTCCAGGTTGTGGTATTTGCCCATGAACCCCGCCGGCAACGGACGCCCGTCGGGTGTCGACAGCCACAGGCGCAACAGGTGGCGCTTGCGAGCGGGATCCTCGAAATCCTCATATTCGGTGCGGGAATGCACGACCACGTGATTGTGGAGGAGCTGGATATCACCCGGATGGAAATCCATGGAGACGCACAGCTCGCGGCACAGCCGGGCAAACATGTCGAGCGCCTCGTCCAGCGCCGCGGGCGGTGCCGGCAACTCCTCGAAGCGCCGGGCCGAACGGATATATCCGCCCTGCCAGGACGTCGTCAGGTAGCCCTGGCAATAATTGAAGACCGACAACTGATACCAGGGATCGGCACCTTCCGGGATCTCGCCCCGGCGGTCGCGATAGATGGGTTGGGCCAATGCGGCGACCAGGTCCGGCCGGCGGCGCAGCATCTCATTGTGGATGGTGACGGAACTGACGATCGTACTCTCGCCCCCGGTCTTCGAGGGGTGCAGGCAGAGAAGGCCCACCACATCGCAGGAATCCGAGTGGTAGGGCAGCTTGTCATGGGTCTCATATCCCCGGTTGGAGGGATTGGCGAAGGACGTACCGCCAAGGTCCGTGACGTGCCCCAACAGGTGCCCCTTGGCGTTCTGGGATACCGGCACGCCGAGGTAGAGACCGACACCCCAGAATGCAATGGCCGCTTCCAACCGCGAATAGCGCTCCACCGGCACGCCGCGGATCAGAGCGAAACCGCGGCCGTCGATGACGTCCCGGGCGATGCTATCCAGCACCGGGCCCAGGGTGGGCAGCGGGAAATCCGCGCGCGCAACCTCCATCAACTCGAGCCCCCGCGCCCTGACGGCGCCGACGGCCGCATCGAGATCGGCGACCTCGGCGGGGCTCAGTTCATGCATCCAGTCAGTGGAGGCCGCGATCTCCTCCTTGGTCCAGCCCGCCGGATCGATCACCGGCTCCAACGGTTTGGCCGGCTCGCGGCGCAGCGGGGTCCGGGCGCCGCCGGCCTCGGCAGTCTCGGAGTCATGGGCCATCATGCGCACTCCATTGTGAAACGCTCGCCTCCATTAAACACCCCGGGAGCGTACGCCGCCAGCCTAGCGGGAAGCAGCCCATCGGGCGAGCCGGCCGACAGCCTTGCGCATATCGGCGCTGGACCCCGCGTAGGAGAAGCGGATGAAGCCTTCGCCGTGATCGGGATCGAAATCGGTGCCCGGCGTCACCGCCACACCGGTCTCCTGCAGGATCTCGGCGCAGAGTTCCGGGCTCTTGGCAGCGAACCCGGCAATCCCGGCATAGACGTAAAAGGCGCCGTCCGCCGGGGCCAGGGGGCCGAATCCGCACGGCGGCAACCCGTCAAGCAGGATCCGGCGGTTATCGGCATAACGGCTGACATTGTCGTCCAACGCGTCCAGGCAATCGAAGACCGTGATCGCCGCGTATTGCGACAGGGTCGGCGGCGAGATGAAGATGTTCTGGGTCAGGCATTCCACCGCGCGGGACATGTCCTCGGGCAGCACCATCCAGCCCAGCCGCCAGCCGGTCATCGAGAAATATTTGGAGAAACTGTTGATCACCACTGCCGATGGATCCCGGCCATAGAGTGTCTCCGCCGCCCGGCCGTAGGTGATGCCGTGGTAGATCTCGTCGGAAATGATGCGCACGCCCTTGGCCCGGCACCAGTCGACGATGCCGGCCAGGGTTTGGGGCGCGATCATGGCGCCGGTGGGGTTGGCCGGGCTCGCCAGGATCAACCCATCGGGCACGGGATCGAGCCGGTCCAGCATCGCCGCATCGGGCTGGAAGCCGGTTTCCGCACCGCAAGCGATCGGCACCGGCACCAGGTCAAGGGCAGCGGCGATGTTGCGGTAGCCGGGATAGGAAGGCGCGGCGAAGGCGATGCGGTCGCCCGGGTCGAAGGCCGCCAAAAAGGCCAGTA
>JAOTVC010000151.1 GCA_029863585.1 Alphaproteobacteria bacterium
CTCCCGGGCACAGGGCCTGAGCCCCGCCGTTCCGGCCGTGCCGCCGCAGATGGGAAACTCCTCGTTCCAGCCGCCGCCGGTCACGCCGGGCAGCCCGACGGGGACAGTCGTCGGCGCCAAGGTCGCGCAAATCCGGGGCGAGCTGAGCAGCCTCCAGGCTCGGATCAATCAGCACAATCAGGAGCTTCAGGGCCTGCGCGCCCAGACCATCCAACACGCCCAGGGCTATCACGGCACCGTCGCGGCCATCAATTCGCGGCTGCAGGTCGGCACCACCCCCGGCAACCCGGTGCTGCTGACCCAATGGAACGCCGCCCAGACGCAACTTGACGGCATCTCCCGCGATATCGCCCTGATGAACTCGCTGTCCAACCGGGTGGCCGCCGATTCGTCGACCTCGGGCTATCTGCTGGAAACCACACGCGCCACCTACGGCCTGTCCGGCGCCGTCGATCAAGACCATCAGCAGCTTGCCATCCTCGAGGATGAGGTCAACCGGACCACGGTCCTGGTCGACCGCCTGCTCAATGAGCTGGCCGACGACGTCAACCGCCAATCCGCCTATGTCGGCCAGGAACGCAAGAACCTCACGACGCTGTCCATCGCCATCAAGAACGGCGAGATGATGGGTTCCAGCCTTGCCAACCGGGCCTTCGGCTCCGGGTTCCAGGGCCGGGCCGCGGTGGGCGGCTCGGCCGCGGTGGCGCCCGGCAGCCGCCGGCCGCTGGTGGTGATCCGCTTCGACCGGCCCAAGGTTGAATACGAACAAGCGCTGTACACCGCGGTATCCCGCGCGCTCGAGCGCCGGCCCCAGGCCGGGTTCGACGTGGTTGCCGTGGCCCCGGGCCAAGGTTCCGCCGCCCAGGTCGCGCGCGGCGCCAACGCCGCGCGGCGCAGCGCCGAAAGCGTCCTGCGTTCGCTCACCTCCATGGGCCTGCCGCCGAGCCGGGTCAACCTGTCGGCCGGCACCTCGGGCGAGGCCCAGACCGCCGAGGTCCATCTCTACGTCCGTTGAGGCCCACCGGGTTCGAAGATCGAGGGCCGCCCGGCGGGCGGCCCTTTTTCCGTGGGCGCGGAAGTCCTCTCGCGCCCTTTGACACCCGCCCCCCGGAGAGGGACAATGGCGCCGCAACCGGGCGTTCCGCACGAACGCCAAGGAGGACACAGCCATGACCCGCGATTTCGAAGACCATTGCTGGCAGGACGTCATTCCCGCCGATGAACTCGAGATATACCGCACGTTTTTCGGGCGCCAGGTCCAGGGCATCGGCCCCCGGCCGGCGCTGCTCGCCATCGACCTCTACAAGAAGGTCTACCGCGGCGGGCCCGGTCCGGTGGTCGAAATCAACAAGTTGCACCGCGGCGCCTGCGGCGATTACGCGTGGGACGCGATCGCGCCGACGGTGAAGCTGTTCACCGCCGCCCGGGCCGCCGGACTGCCGGTGATCTACACCACGGGTTCGGGCTCCGACGCGGTCTCCGCCACCAACCGGCAGAAATCCAATGAGGCGATCGGCGACGGGTACGACATCAAGGAGGAATTCGCGCCCGAGGCGGGCGACCTGGTGATCCGCAAGCAGCGGGCGTCGGGCTTCTACGGCACGCCGCTCATCGCGCATCTCAACCTGATGGGGGTCGAAAGCCTGATCATGTGCGGCGAAAGCACGTCGGGCTGCCTGCGCGCCTCGGTGGTGGACGCATTCTCCGCCGGCTATCACGTGGTGGTGGCCGAGGAATGCTGCTTCGACCGTTCGCTGGTGAGCCACAAGCTGTCGCTGTTTGACCTCCACCACAAGTATGCCGACGTCATGCATGTGGACGAAATCGTCGCCGGACTTCAGGCCATGGCCGGCCGCGAAGCGGCGGAATAAGGCGAATCGCGAAGCGGCGGAATAAGGCGAATCGCGAAGCGGCGGAATAAGGCGGATCGCCAAGCCAAGGCATGGACGACGACAGCACAACGTTACGCAAGAAGGAGGGATCGATGGCGACCCAGCGCCTCCCGGTGTTCCAGAAATTCATCGAAGATCTGCGCGCGGCCTTCGAGGCCGGCCCCGACACCCAGGCGGCCATGGAAAAGGCCCGCAGCCTCCTGGAGGGGCTGGTCAAGGACGAGGGCTTGCGCGCGCATTCCAAGGACTGGCCCTCCACCGAAGGCCACAAGAACCTCCTTTTGTACGAGGATCCCGACTACGGCTTCGCCATCAATGCCGTGGTGCGGACGCCCAACCGCAAGGGCGGGATTCACGATCACGCCCATGCCTGGACCGCCTATGGCCTGTTGGACGGGGTGGAGAAGCTCGAACGCTATTCCCGCCTCGATGACGGCTCCAGGGACGGCTATGCCGAGATCAAGCTCGACAGCGTCTCGGAAAGCGGGCCGGGCACGGTCGATCTGGTGCCGCCGTTCGACATCCACTCGGAAAAGGGCGGACCGGGCCGATCGGTCGCGGTGATCGTGCGCTCCGAACGCTTGGTTGGCCGCGTCCTGCAGGGCCGCTACGACCCCGAAGCCAAAACCACCCACCAGGGCGAAGGCCCGACCCAGGTCCCGTTCGAACTGGCCTGACGCCTGACCGTCGGGCACCCACCGGCGCCCGACCGGGGCGCAATCAGCGGGTGGCGCGGAACTCCCAAGGCGTGACCTTGCCGTCCTTGTCGCTGTCGGCCGCTTCGAAGCGGGCGCGATGGCCGTCCATGAATTCGGCCTTGGTCAGCTTTCCGTCCGAGTCCTTGTCGAATTCCTTGAAACGATCGGCCTTCCATTGCTGGCGCGCCTGTCGATGCCAGCCCCAGCCCGCGCCGGGCCCCCGATGGAAGCCGGTGAATTCATCCTTGCTGAGGCTGCCGTCATCATCGGCATCCATCGCCTGGAACGTGGCTTCGGCGTGCGCCGCCGCTTCATCGGCACTGATCACATCGTCGTTGTTCTGGTCGATCAGCCCCATCATCCCCATACCACGCCCGCCACGGTAGCCTTGCATGGGACCGTAACCGGGACCGGGCCCATGGCCGTACTCATGCATATGGCCGTACCCGGGTCCCATGTGATAGCCCGGCCCCATGTGATAGCCCGGTCCCATATGGGGCCCGTGGCCCATCCAGTAGCCCGGTTCCTGGGCATCGGCAGACCATATCACCGCCGCCGTCAGCCCGCCGCCTACAACCAGGGCGCCCACAACTGCGGAAATTGCAGAATATTTCACGGTCTTTCTCCCTCTGTTCGGTCTTGGGGTTGGATGCAACACGATCTCCGCCCTATTGATGTGGGGAATGCTGGGCGCCGCTACCACCGCTGGCATCGGATTCTTTTCTGTCCTATCGCCGCCGCCTTGCCGCGGGCGCTTCACGGCATCGATTTTTGGTCTAAGATCACCTCGGATCCGGCCGTGGCCGGACGATGTTGTCGGCTTGGGAAAACTCCATGGCGCTGGAAGCGGAACCCTTGCACCCCCTCTTCGGTGCCCGTCTCAAGGGCGTTAACCTGCGCGATGCCCTGACGGATGGCGAGGTGGCGGAGATCGTCGCGGCGCTGGACCGGTTCGCGGTCTGTGCCGTCGGCCATGACCGGCCGCTCTCAAACGAGGACCTCATCGCCTTCGCCGCCCGTCTCGGGCCGATGGACGCGGGCCGCTCGCCGAAGATCACCGGCACCGGCATCCGTATTCCCCACAACGAGATCACCGACCAGAGCAATCTCGATCAGGACGGGGCGATTTATGCCGAAGGGGACCGGCGGTTGCTGTTCAAGCGGGCCAACCGGCTGTGGCATACAGATATGTCCTTCCGCCAGGTGCGCGCGACCTATTCGCTTCTGGCGTCCCACGAAATCCCGCCCACCGGCGGCAATACCGAGTTCGCGGATATGCGCGCGGCTTACGACGCCCTGGACGACGCCATGAAAAAGCGGATCGAAGGGCTCGTCGCGGAGCATTGCTATTGGCATTCGCGCAGCCTCGGCGGCGGGCCTGATCCCACCGATGAGGAACGCGCCGGACGGCCGCCGGCCTATCACCGGCTGGTCCATGTCCACCCCGGATCCGGACGCAAGGTGCTCTATATCGCCTCCCATATCGCCGGCATCCCGGGCTGGCCCGACGATGAGGCCCGCGCCCTGATCGAGGAACTGACCGCGTTCGCAACACGGCCCGAGTTCGTGTTCTCCTACGAATGGTCGGTCGGTGACGTGGTGATCTGGGACAACCTCGCCACCATGCACCGGGCGACCCCGTTCGACGACACCCGCTACAAGCGCGACATGCGCCGGGCCACCTGCCGCGAGACGCCGGTCCATTCCTGAACGGCTTTAGAGTTTGAGCGCGATATTGTCGATCAGGCGCGCCCGGCCGAGATGGGCCGCGGCCAACAGCCGCGCCGGGCCCGTGGCCTCGGCCAACGGTTGAAGGGTTTCGGGATCGACACAGGCGCAGTAATCGACCTTGTCGAAACCCGCCGCGATGAGGGCCGCCTTGCCGTCTTCACAGGCGTCAGAAATATCCACACCCTCGGCAATGCGCTGAGCCGCGGCCCGCAGCACCCCCTGCAGGGCCGGGGCGATGGCACGCTGGGCCGCATCGAGATAGGCATTGCGCGACGAAACGGCGAGCCCGTCGGCATCGCGCACCGTGGCAACGCCCTCGATCCGCACCGGCAGATCGAGGTCCGCCGCCACCCGGCGGATGATGACCAGCTGCTGATAGTCCTTTTCCCCGAAGAAGGCGAAGTCCGGCGCCGCCTGGGTCAGGAGCTTCACCACCACCGTCGCCACCCCGTCGAAATGACCGGGCCGGACGGCGCCGCAGAGCACGTCGCCGAGGCCCGCCACGCGGACCGCGGTGGCAAAGCCGTCGGGATACATCTCCGCGACTGTGGGCGCGTAAAGGAGGTCGGCCCGCACCCGCGCCAGGAAGGCGGCATCCGCCGCCTCGTCCCTGGGATAGGCGGCGAAGTCCTCACGCGGCCCGAACTGGGTGGGGTTGACGAACAGGCTGGCGACGACGCGGTCGGCGGCGCCCCGCGCGGCTTCGACCAGGGCGCCGTGGCCGACATGCAGCGCGCCCATGGTCGGAACCAGGGCAACGGTTTCCCCCGCCGCGCGCCAAGCGGCGACCCGGGCGCGGAGATCGGATTTGGAGCGCACGGTAGCCAGAGTGCTTTCGGCAAAGGAGCCGGACATATCGATGCGGCTAGAGCTGGGTTCAGCCGGAGATCAACTTGGGCCCCCGCTTGGAGCCGAAGCAGTGCTCGTCGCCGGGAAAGGCGCGGGCCCGGACATCCTCGCCATAGGCGCGCGCCGCGGCCTCGATTTCGGCGCCGATATCGGCATAGCGCTTGACGAAACGCGGCGTGAAATCGGTGAACAGGCCCAGGATATCCTCCGTCACCAGGACCTGGCCGTCGCAGGCGACCGAAGCCCCGATGCCGATGGTGGGCACGTCGATGGCGGCGGTCAGCGCCCGGGCGACCGGCTCCATGGTCCCCTCGACGACGATGGAAAAGGCCCCCGCCCCGGCCACCGCCTTGGCATCCTCGATCACGCGCTGGGCCGCCTCTTCGCCTCGGCCCTGGACGGTGTAGCCCCCCATGGCCCGCACCGACTGGGGCTTGAGCCCCACATGGCCCATCACGGGCACGCTGCGCGCGGTCAGGAATCGGATGGTTTCGGCCATCTCGGCACCGCCCTCAAGCTTGACCGCGTCACACCCGGTCTCCGCCAGCACCCGGACGCAGGCGCGATAGGCGGCATCGGGGGACTCCTGATAAGACCCGAACGGCAGGTCCACGGTGACGCAGGCATGATCCGCGCCGCGCACCACGGCCGCACCGTGGTTGATCATCATGTCGAGGGTCACCGGCAGCGTGGTCTCCATGCCGTAGACCACCATGCCGAGCGAATCGCCGACCAGCAGGATGTCCACATGGGGATCCAGCAAACGCGCCATGGGCGTGGTATAGGCGGTCAGGCAGACGATCGGCATTCCGCCCTTGCGGGAAGCGATTTCGGGCACGGTAACGGCGTTCTTGGTCTTGGCCATGGGTTTTCCAGAATGTCGAGAGGGTCGCGGCCAGATTAGTACCCCTTTTTCCGTTAACGGAAAATGATTTTTGCGGAAACCGCCTGGAGCCCATGTAGAATGCGGCTTTTCGCCACTCAAAGGTCTCCGGTGCCGCAGTTCCCGACCGTCCGTTTCAAGGCCCCCGCAGGAACAAGAAAAGTCGCCTTGGCCCTGGCCGCGGCGCTGACACTGGCCGCCTGCGGGACCCCGCCCGGGTCCTCCCCCGGAAACGCTGCCGATGAGGCCGGCTTCGCGCCGAGCGGCGCGCGGCAAGCGGTCACCGCCAAGCGCCACATGGTGGCGAGCGCCAATCCTATCGCCTCGCGCGTCGGCCGCGACATCCTGCGCAAGGGCGGCAGCGCGCTGGATGCGGCGATCGCCATGCAGGCGGTGCTGACCTTGGTCGAACCGCAATCGTCTGGCATCGGCGGGGGCGGCTTCCTCCTGCATTTCGACGGCAAGTCGGGACAGATCGATAGCTATGAAGGGCGGGAAGCGGCCCCCCGGGCGGCGAAGGAAACCCTTTTCATGACGCCGGACGGCAAACCCATGGCGCAGGACCGCTATCGCGCCGGCGGCATCTCCGCCGCGGTCCCCGGCAGCCTGCCCATGCTGGCCCACGCCCACCGCCGCCACGGCCGGCTTGCCTGGCCGGATCTGTTTCAGCCGGCCATCGAACTGGCGGAGCGGGGCTTCGAAGTCTCGCCCCGGCTTCATGCCTCGATCGCCCGGGACCCCTATTTACGCGAACACCCCGCCGCGCGTGCCTATTTCTTCACGGCCGATGGCGCTCCCAAACCCGTCGGCTCCGTCCTCAAGAACCCTGATCTGGCCGTGACGCTCAAGGCCGTTGCCGCGGACGGCATCCGGGCACTGTATTTCGGCCCCATCGCGAAGGACATCGCCGATGCCGTTCGCAACGACACGCGCCGACCGGGGCTGATGACCGCGGGTGATCTCGCCGCCTATCGCGCCAAGGTGCGCCCGCCCCTCTGCGGCCCCTACCGCGATTGGCTGATCTGCGGCTTCGCTCCGCCGACCTCCGGCGGCATCGCCACCATCATGACCCTGGCGCTCCTGGAGCGCTTCGACCTTGGCCGCCTCGCCCCCTCCTCCGTCGAGGCGGTCCACCTGATCTCCGAAGCGACGAAGCTGGCCAATGCCGACCGGCTGTACTACGTGGCAGATCCCGATTTCGTCAATGTGCCGGTTTCCGGCCTGCTCGACCGGGGCTACCTCGGGCGCCGTTCGCGCCTGATCGATCGCACCAAGGCGATGGCGAAGGTCGGGCCCGGAAGCATCCCGATGCTGGCCCGGAGTGCCGCGCCGCCGACCGCTGCGGAGGACGCCGAGCAGCCCTCGACCACTCACCTGAGCGTCGTCGATTCCCAAGGCAATACGGTGGCGATGACGAGTTCCGTCGGCGGCGCCTTCGGCTCGCGCATATTTGTCCGGGGCTTCATAATGAACAATCACGCGACCGATTTCTCGCCAGTGCCCAGGACGAAAGCGGGCCGCCCCAAGGTCAACCGGCCTGGCGGCGGCAAGCGGCCCCGGTCCTCCCAATCGCCCACCTTCGTCTTCGCTCCCGATGGCCGGCTGGCCTTCGCACTGGGATCACCGGGCGGGAACCGAATCATCGCCTTTGTGGTGAAGACCGTGATCGGCGTCATCGACTGGAAACTCGACATTCAGGCGGCCATCAACCTGCCCAACCACACGGTTCGGCGCCGGCAAATCGAACTTGAAAAGGGCACGGCGCTTGAAGCCATCGCGCCGAAGCTCCGGGCACTGGGCCACAAGGTCCGCATCCGGCGGCTCACCAGCGGCATCCAGGGGATCGCCCGCAAGGACGGCCTGCTGATCGGCGGCGCAGACACCCGGCGCGAGGGCCTGGCGCTGGGCGACTGAGTGGACCCTGGGATCAGGGTGCCGCGTTGAGCGACCAGTCGTAGCCGCCATCGGCGAAGCTTCGAATTCCGTCCAATCGGCGCGCCAGGGACGGCGCCGCGAAGGACCGGATGTGGGCGAGGATGTCGCCCTGGCCGGCCCCGAAGTCGTCGCCGTACCAGTGGTACAGGCTGGAGACCACAAGCCGACCGCCTTGGAAGCGCACCGCCCGGGGATGGTTGACGAAACGCCGCGCGGCCCGGTCCAGCCGTGCTTCGGTATTGGCCGGGGTGAAGGCGCGTTCGGAGATTTCCGGACAGCCCATGGAGGCGCAATTGAGCGCGTAGTGCACCCGCGGGTCCCGCCAAATCGGCCTGAGGATGCGGTGCTCGATCTCATCCAGGCTGATCCGCTTGCCGTCGATGGTCACGAGCTTCGCCCCCCACGGCCCGCGAGAGAACCACCCCGGCGAGATGTCGATGTCGCGGATCGAGGTCACCGGCATGTGCGCCAGTACGACATCAATTGTGAGCGCGTTATAGAGGTTGATCCAATAGGCCCGCTGGGCGCTTCGATTAAGCCGGCGCACCGGCACCCGGGCAAGGGCCGCGATGTACCCTTTCAAGGCCCGCTTGCCGCTCTGGTCGACCGCGGCATAGCGCACCAGGTTGACCCCTTGGGGGCCTCGGACCACGAACCGGTCTAGGAACCCTTGCCAGGGTCGGTGATCGACCTGGATGCGCGAGGCGGGGTCATGGACCTGCCAATAGCGCCACAACTCGGCCTTGGGCGCCGCCCATGCGGACAGGACTGGAAGCAACCACGATACCGCAACGCAAGCGACGACCAGGACGCCCGGTCTGATGGTTCCCTTGGTCATGACAGCAAGATAGGGAGCCGCTCGATCACCTTCCAATCACAAGGCCGTCAAGAGCGGGCGCGCGCACCGTCAATCCTCGGCGTAGCGGCGCTCGGCCTCGAAATAGGCATCGAACCCCGCGACATCGCGCAGATGGGCGAAACTGGCAAGGTTATCGGGGGCGCGGCCGACCTTGAGCGCTTCAAGCGCCTCCTCCATCGCCCGGGTGGCGGCCAACAGCAGCGTCAAGGGATAGGCCGCGATCTTGAAGCCGAGCGCGTCCAGCGCCTTGGGCGCCAGCACCGGCGTGTCGCCCTCCTCCACCATGTTGGCGAGGTTGGGCCGCGCGGTCGCCCGGGCGACCGCCTCCATCTCCGCGATGCTTTGGGGTGCTTCGACGAAGATAATATCGGCACCCAGCCCCTCGAAGGCCCGCGCCCGGTCGAGCGCTTCGTCCAGGCCCAGGGTGGCCCGGGCATCGGTTCGGGCGAGGATGAGGATTTCGGCACCCTCCTCCCGGGCATCGATGGCGGCCCGGATGCGCGCCTCGGCTTCCGTCCTTTCGACCACGCGCTTGCCGCGCGTGTGGCCGCAGCGCTTGGGCGCCACTTGGTCCTCGATCATCACCGCGGCAAACCCGGCGGCGGCGTAGCCCGCCACGGTGCGCTTGACGTTGAGCGCGTTGCCGTAGCCGGTATCGCCGTCGCCGATCACCGGGATGCCGACGGCGGCGCAGATGTTACGCCCCTGATCGATCATTTCCCCATAGGAGATCAACCCGGTATCGGGCAGCCCAAGGCGCGCGGCGGAGACGGCGAAGCCGCTCATGAAGGTCAGCGGGAAGCCCGCCCGTTCGATCAGCCGCGCCGAATAGGCATCGAAACAGCACGGCATCACGGTCAAACCCGGTGCGGCGAGCA
>JAOTVC010000152.1 GCA_029863585.1 Alphaproteobacteria bacterium
CTTTTTGGTCGTCTGAAAGGGGCATAGGAGGCGGACAAAGGCCGGTTGAATGCGTGGTTCCGCACTCTAGCCGCAAAGGGGCGGCAGGGGAAGCGGCGGCAGGCAACATACCAAAACTGGCTGAATTCCAGATATTTAGGCGGCCTTTCAAATCTCCATGGGAATCCCTATATTAAGGGTGCCGTTTCGGCGGCTATGGCGATAAACGTCATGTGAAATAAGCGTTGCGGACCCGGGGGCAGTACCCGGCGCCTCCACCAATTCCCTTTGAGCCGCCCTCGGGCGGCACCTCATGGGGGCGAACCAGGATCGACGCGCGTGGTAAAGGCATGATTTTCGCCCGGCATGATACCACCGTTATCGGGTCACACCTTAGGTGCGAACGACAATGAACTCGCACTCGCTGCTTAAACATACCTAAGTAAGCGCGGTTCGGGGGGCACCGGGCAACAGAAGCCCCCCACTTCATTTCCTCCCTTTCCCATCGCTCTCCCGTCCCCCCGATCGGGCGCCGGCCGCGAAGCCGGGGACGAGACAAAATTTCGCGGGCATTTTCGCGCGATTTCCAGGTCCTGCGTGATGACGGCGGGGTGGCCAGGATGTATAAAAGACCGGTCCCTATTCGCCGCCTTTCTTTCAGGAGCCCCTACCCCCGACCATGGCCGATACGCCCTTGCATTACGAACAGATGGTCGACAACGCCATGCGCGCCGTGGTGCGCGACGCGCTGCAGGAGGTGGCCGAAAACGGCCTTCCCGGCGACCATCACTTCTTCATCAGCTTCAAGACCGACGCGCCCGAGGTCGAAATGCCGGCCCACCTGCGCGCCCAGCACCCCAACGACATCACCGTCGTCATCCAGCACCAGTTCTGGAACCTCCTGGTGGACGATGTCGGTTTTTCCGTCGACCTTGCCTTCGGGGGCAAGCGCCAACACCTCTACATCCCGTTCGCGAGCCTGATCAGCTTCGTCGATCCCTCGGTCGAATTCGGCTTGCAGTTTGCCCGGGAAGCGGCCGCCGCGTTGGCCCCACCGGACCAGGACCCGCTGCTGCCCGCGCCCGAGGGCGGCCCGACCGCCGAGCGCGCGGATCAGGGCGCGGCGGAGAATGACGCGCCACCGGCGGCCCCCGACGGCGGCGAGAACGTCGTCTCCCTGGACCGGTTTCGCAAGAAGTAAGCCGCCCCGCCGGGTGACCAGAACCGGCCCTTGCCGGGCCCACAACCGGAAGCGCTGATAATGCCCGAATTCCATTACGCACCGATGTTCCCCCTAGCCAAGGGCGACACCCCTTGGCGCAAGATCACGGGAGATTTCGTCAGATCCGAGGATTTCGGCGGCGAACCCTTCCTGCGGGTCGACGGGGTCGCGCTGACGGAACTGACCCGCGCCGCCTTCTTCGACATCTCCCATTACCTGCGCAGCGAACATCTCGGGCAACTCAGCAAGATCTTCGACGACCCCGAAGCGTCCGACAACGACCGCTTCGTCGCCTATGAACTCTTGAAGAACGCCAACATCTCCGCCGGCGGCATACTGCCCATGTGCCAGGATACCGGCACCGCCATCGTCATGGGCAAGCGGGGCCACCGCGTGCTGACCGCAGGCGACGACGAGGCGCGCATCTCCGAAGGGGTGTTCCGCACCTATGCCGAGGACAACCTGCGCTATTCCCAGCTTGCCCCCCTCACCATGTACGAGGAAGTCAACACCGGCTCCAACCTGCCCGCCCAGGTCGAGATCTACGCCACCCAAGGGGCGGCTTACGATTTCCTGTTCATCGCCAAGGGCGGCGGCTCGGCCAACAAGACCTACCTCTATCAGGAGACCAAGGCGCTGCTGAACCCGGATTCCCTGATGCGGTTCGTCGATGAGAAGATCCGCACCCTCGGCACCGCCGCCTGCCCGCCCTATCACCTTGCCGTCGTCATCGGCGGCACCTCCGCCGAAATGACGCTCAAGACCGTCAAGCTGGCGAGCTGTCATTACCTCGACAACCTGCCCGAGGCCGGCGGCCAGGACGGTCACGCCTTCCGCGACCGCGAGGCGGAAGCGCAGATCTTCAAGCTGACCCAGCAGACCGGCATCGGCGCCCAGTTCGGCGGCAAGTATTTCTGCCACGACGTGCGGGTGATCCGCCTGCCCCGCCACGGTGCCAGCTGCCCGGTCGGAATCGGCGTCAGTTGCTCCGCCGACCGCCAGGCGCTCGGCCGCATCACGGCCGACGGCGTCTTCCTGGAACAGCTGGAGATGGACCCCGCCCGCTTCATGCCGGCGATCGACGAGGCCAGCCTTTCGGGACAAGTGGTCGAGATCGACCTCAACGCCTCGATGAAAGAGATCCTCGCGGAGCTCACCAAGCACCCCGTCAGCACCCGGCTCTCGCTGAGCGGCCCCATGGTGGTGGCGCGCGACATCGCCCATGCCAAGATCAAGGATCTTCTGGACGCGGGCCAGCCGATGCCGGAATACCTGAAGAACCATCCGGTCTATTACGCCGGGCCCGCCAAGACCCCCAAGGGCATGGCGTCGGGCTCCTTTGGGCCGACCACGGCGGGGCGCATGGATTCCTACGTCGACCAGTTCCAGGCCGCGGGCGGCTCCCTGGTCATGCTGGCCAAGGGCAACCGTTCGGCCCAGGTGACCCAGGCCTGCAAGGCCCATGGCGGCTTCCATCTCGGCTCCACCGGCGGTCCCGCCGCCAGGCTTGCCACCGACTGCATCAAGAAGGTCGAGGTCCTGGAATATCCCGAGCTCGGCATGGAGGCGGTGTGGCGCATCGAGGTGGAAAACTTCCCCGCCTTCATCATCGTCGACGACAAGGGCAACGACTTTTTCGCGTCGGTCACCACGGCGGCGCCGTCCAATGGCGAAATCCTTACGCTATAACGGCCCCAAGGACGCCCCCCTGATCCTGGCCCTGGCCCACGGCGCGGGCGCGCCCATGGATCACCCGTTCATGGAAACCTTGGCCAAGGGCATCGGCGACGCGGGCTTTCGGGTGGCGCGGTTCGAATTCCCCTACATGGCCAAGCGGCGCGAGGACGGCAAGAAGCGCCCGCCCGATCGCGAACCGGTGCTGCGCGCCGCGTTCGAAGACATCGCCGGGCGCCTCGGCCGCGAACGGCTGGTGATCGGCGGCAAGTCCATGGGCGGGCGCATCGCCTCGATGATGGCCGACGAGCTCGGCGTGCGCGGGCTGGTCTGTCTCGGCTATCCCTTCCATGCGCCGGGCAAGCCCGACCGCGTGCGGGCCGATCACCTGGCGGCGATCAAGACGCCGACCCTGATCGTGCAGGGTGAACGCGATCCCTTTGGCAGCGCGCAGGAGATCGCGAGCTACGGCTTGGGACGCAAGGTCAAGCTGGTGGTCCTTCCCGATGGCGAGCATTCCTTCAAGCCGCGCAAGAAGAGCGGCCATACGGAGGAGGAGAACCTGGCCGCCGCGATCAAAGCGACGGTCGCCTTCCTGAAACGACTGGCGCCCGGATGAAAGCGCCCGATCCCTTCGCCCAACAGGTCGTCGGCCTGTTGACGCCGCTGGGCCCGGTCCGCGCCCGGCGCATGTTCGGCGGCCATGGCATCTTCATGGACGACGTGATGTTCGCCCTGATCGCCGGCGACGCGCTGTATTTCAAGGCGGACGCGGAGACCGAGGACGCCTTCCGCGCGGTGGGCTCCCTGCCTTTCACCTACAACCGCAACGGCCGGGAGATCAGTATGTCGTACTGGCGGGCTCCCGCCGGCGCCCTCGACGACATGGCGGCGCTCGCCCCCTGGGCCGAACGCGCCCTTCTCGCCGCCCGCCGGGCCAAGGCGAAATGACGCTCAAGCGCCATTCGGTGCGCATCGCCGGACACGCGACCTCCATCTCCATCGAAGACGCCTTCTGGGAGGAGATCAAGCGCGCGGCGCGGGATGACGGCATCTCCACCGCCCGACTGGTCGAAGCCGTCGATCAGGCGCGATCGGCCGATGTCGCCGCCGGCGCCAAACCGCCGAATCTGTCGAGCGCCCTCAGGCTCTACGTTCTCCGGCGCCTGAAGGCAGGCCGCTAGGACGCCGGCGACGGCGCCGGGAGGCCTCGCGCCCCGCCGGTCGCCCGGCGCGCGCGCCATTGAGGATTTCCGGGTCGCGGCACCCTTATTTAAATGTTTGATTAATTAAAGAATCATCTAAACAAGGGTATCGCCCGACCGGCTATTTTTTCTTGAGAGCGTCGAAAATACCCCGGATGAATTGATCCCTTGGGTCGGGCGGCGGCTGGCTTGGCGCGGTTTGCGGCGCCCCCCCGGTTCCGCCCTGGGGTTGCTTAGGCTTGCCCATGAACTGGTTGATCAGGGCGCCGGCGGCGCGCTGTGCGAGCCAGGCCTGCAGCGCGTTGGCCTGGATGATGCGCCGGGGATTGTCGAGCGGCCCCTTCATGCGCAGGCTGAACGGCGGGGCCTCGGTATTGCCGGCAAGGCGGAACTCCATCGCCCCGTCCATCAGCCAGCGGCCGATATCGACGAGAAGGGTTCCCCTGCCCGAACCGCCGTCGGCATCGAGCGCCACGTCCTTGGAGCGCAGCACGCCGTCCTTGACGTCGAAATTGCCGCTGAGCCGCGAGAACCGGGTGCTGCCCCCGGCCATGGCGGATTGCAGCAGGGAGAGCAGCGACAATCCGTCGCGCAGGTTCTTGATGCGATCGTTCACCGCGGTGAGATTGAAGCCGCTGACCGCGCCGTCGCTCGCGCGCAGCGATCCCTGGCCGGCAAGCGACCGGGCGATGGCGCGGCTTGATCGCCCGGTGCCGGTCAGCGCCATCTTGAAATCGACCATGCCCTTCACGACGTCGATGTCCGCGGCGTTGAACATGGCCTGCTTCAGGTCCATGCGCGCGACGTCGATATCGAATTTCGCTTCAAGCGGCCCGCCCGCCTTGGCCGGCGCCGCCAGCCCGCCGGTCATGTGGAAACTGCCGCCGAGCATGCCGCCCGCCAGCCGCCGCATGGCGAGACGGCCCTTGTCCAGGGTGACGTCGAGGCGCGGCTCCACGACGCGCCACCGCCGCCAGGCGATCGCCTTGGCCCGGATCTGCAAATCCGCATCGAGGGCGCTCAACATCCCGACATCGATGGCATCGTCGCTCCACGGCGCCCCCGAGGGGCCGGCCTTGCCGGGTCCGGCTTTCCCGGTGGCGCCCGGACGCGGGGAACCGGAAGCCTCCGGCCCGGGCAGGAAGTGATCGAGGATGATCTCATCGCCGCTGAGGTCCCCCTTCAGGACCGGCGGCAGCGCGGCTAGGCTCAGGCTCGCCCGGCCGGCGAGCCGGGTCTGGCCAAGTTGCGCCTTGAGTTGTTCGAGCTTCACGTCCAGCCCGGCGCTCGACACCCGGGCGGAGACCGCAAGAGGCGCGCTTACGGTTCGCTCCGGCGTGAACCCGGCATCGAACAGGCGCACGAAGGTCACGAAATCCGGATGGCCCAGGCTGAGATCGAGGTCGGCGCGCGGCACGCCGTCCAGTCCCGCGATCCGCCCCTTGGCGGCGATATCGATCCTGCCCGCGCCCAGCCTGAGGTCGGCGGCGATCCCCTCGGCATCGGACTTGAGCCGCCCCTTGACGGCGAAGGGGCTGAGTTGCTCCGCCGCGAGCGGCATCGGCAGCGCGGCCAGGGCAAAAAGGCGGCGGGGGTTGGCGGCGGACAGGTCGAGGGTGATGTCGGGCACCGGCGTCTTGTCGATGGCGCGCACCGTGCCCGCGGCTTCCAGCTTGGCGCCGGCAAGGCTGGCGGCGGCGAGCTTCTTGAGGGTCAGGGTGCCGCCCGCCAGGGTCCCTTCCGCCGCGAGGCCGCTGATCCGCTCCCCGCCATAGGTCAAGCGGCCCACCGACAGATTGAAATTGGCGTCGAACGCGGCCAGCGCCGCGAGCCCGCCGGTGGCCGGCACCGGCGCCACCGGGGATCGGCCCCCGGCCTTGGCGCCCTTGCCCGGAGGCGCCGCCTTGGGCAGGTAGGCGTCCAGGTTGATCCGGTCCAGGATCAGCCGCGTGCCGATGCCGACGCGGTCCCGCAGGGCCAGCACCATGCCACCCGTCAGGCGCGAGGAATCGAAGCGGAAATCGAGATTGGTCAGCTCGATCCGCTGGGGCGCGGTACCCACCGTCGCGCGCAGCCGTACCTTGCGCAAACGGTCGCGGGGCAGGGATTTGAGGTCGGCGCCCAGCCACCGCGCGAGCGCCTGGAAATCGTTGGAATCGAGGCTCAGCTTGCCACCGAAGCGCGGTCCGGACTTGCGTTCCGTGACCCGGCCCGCCAGCGTCACCTGACTGCCGCCGGGCAGCCGGGCGCTGAGGCTGCGCACCTGTAGCGCGCCCTTGTCCAAGGCCACGGTCGCGCGCAGGTCGCGGGCCAGGCCCTTGCGGTAGACCACGTTGCCGACCTCGGCCTGGAGAGAGACACTGAATGTCTTGGGAAGCTCGAATCCGGCCTGCTTGGCACGCGCCTTGCCCTTGGGTTTGGCCGTTTTGGCCGTCTTCCCCGCCCCGGCCTCGCCCGCACCCGCAAGCCATTTATCGAGATCGAGGCGGTTGACCTTGACGCTGCCGTCGATCTGGGTGACGTCGCCCGGCGCGATGGTGACCTGGCCCGAGGCCTTGGTGCCGTCAAACTGCCCCGCGATGTCCTTGAGCGCGATCTGATCCGCCCCGCCGGTGAGGTTCGCCGACAGGCTGAAAGGCCGGGCCAGGCCCGGCATGGTCTCGGCCCCCGCCTTGGAGGGAGACTTGGAGCGAGACTTGGAGGAAGACTTCGGCGCGGACCTGGATGCGGCCTTCGGTTTGGCCGCCTCCGCGGCGGGTTCCGCCGCCCGGGCCAGCGTCGTCAACAGGGCGCCCAGATTGGGGCCCTCGGCCGTCAGGGTGCCGGTCAAGGTGACGCTCGGCTTGCCCGGGGTGACATATCCCGCGTAGACGATCTTGGCCTTGGCCTCGGGGAAACCGGTTTCGAGGTTGAGCTTGGTCGACGCCCCTTCGATGATGCGGTCGGCGCGCAGCTCGAACGACAGCGGCAGCCCGCCGTAGCGCAGCAGGCCGCGGGCGGCGAAGGGACCGGAAAGGGTGCCCGCGGCGATGCGGGCGTTGATGTCGGCGGCGTGCTGCACCGAACCGGTGCCGGAATCGCGGTAGGTCAGGCGGCTGTTCTCGATCCTGACCTGTTCCAGGGAAATGGCGTCGCCGGCGCCGCGCGCCGGCCCCACGGGCGCGCCGCCGCCCACGCCGGGCACGACCGCGGCGGGCTCCGCGCCGGGCTTGTCGAAAGACCAATTCTCGCGTCCGTCGGCAAGTTTCTCCAGGCGGATATCGGCGCCGCGCAGAACCACCGATTGCACCACCACCTTGCCCGATAGGAGCGGCCAAAAGGCGATGCGCAGGTCCAGCGCGTCGAGGCGCACCATTTCCGCGTCGTGGGCGCCCGTGAGATTGGCAAGCCGAGCCTTGCGCACGGAAAGCTCCGGCGCCGGCAGCAGGGACACCGCGATCGCCCCGTCGATGGCGAAGGCGCGGCCGGTGGCCTTGCCGACCTCCGCCGCGATCTCGCCGCGATAGGCGTTCCAATCGATGAAACTGGGAGCAATCAGGGCGGCCCCGACCGCCACGGCCAGGATCGCAACCAACCCTATCAGGACCTTCTTCACGTCATCCGTCCCGAGACATTCAGGGCGCGCCGCGCGGCGCGCCCGTGGAGAATTACCGCAGGGGACTTGCGGCGCCAACGGATATTTGCGTTAATTCAATTAATAAATTGTGGCGGTTTGAAGATACCGCCGCGTTTGGCATCGAAGGATGCGGGGCCGCCGGGCCGGATTGGGATGCGTAGGATAGAGGAGCAGCCCACCGATGGGTGACGTGATTAACCTCAACCAGTACCGGAAACAGCGCGGGCGCGACGAAAAGGCGAAGCAGGCCAAGATCAGCCGCGCCCGCACCGGACGCTCCGGCGCAGAAAAGACGGCCCAGCGCCAGGAGGCCGAGAAAGCCGCCGGCGACGTTGATCGGAAAAAGCTCGCCCCCGGCACCAAAAGCGGCCCCCGCACCAAGCCGGACAGCGACCAGGAACCGCCCGAGGACAGCACCCCCAGCGCCCGCTAGGCCCTTGTACCCGCCGGGGAAGTGTGCCCGCCGCGGACGGCGCCCCTGTCAACGATAGATCGCTTCTAACGGCCGCACCCCCCCGGGTCAGCGCGGCTGGTCTTCGGGCGCGCCGTAACCGCCGCCGCCCGGCGTCTCGATCACGAACACGTCGCCCGGCTCCATGGCGACCTCCGCCGTCGCGCCCAGGACCTCCACGCCGCCGTCGGCGCGCTCGACTCGGTTGAGGCCCTTGGCGCCGTCTTCGCCGCCATTGAGCCCCGGCGGCGCGATGGCCCGGCGGTTGGACAGGATCGCCGCCCGCAGCGGCTTCATGAATCGGATGCGGCGCACCACCCCATCGCCGCCGCGCCAGGCGCCGGCGCCGCCGGAGCCGGTGCGGATGCGGAAATCCTCGACCAGGACGGGGAAGCGCCATTCCAGGACCTCCGGGTCGGTCAGGCGCGAATTGGTCATGTGGGTCTGCACGGCGGAGGCGCCGGCAAAGCCCGGCCCGGCCCCGGCACCGCCGGCGACGGTCTCGTAATACTGATAGGTCTGATCGCCGAAGGTGAAGTTGTTCATGGTGCCCTGGCTGGCCGCCGCGCGGCCGACGGCCAGCAACAGCGCATCGACGATGCATTGCGAGGTTTCCACGTTGCCCGCCACCACCGCCGCAGGCGGGGTCGGGCTCAACATCGAGCCTTCCGGGATGGTGAGGGAGATCGGGCGCAGGCAGCCGTCGTTCATCGGGATCGGCGTGTCCACCAGGGTGCGGAAGACGTAAAGCACGGCGGCCCGGCAGACGGCGGGTGGCGCGTTGAAGTTGGTCGGCGAGACCGCCGAGGTGCCGGTGAAATCGACCCGCGCCGCGCGCGCCTCCCGATCGATCGCGATCGCCACGCGGATGACGCCGCCATTGTCGAGCGTGACCTCTGCCCTGCCCTCGTCAAGCCCGGCGATGGCCCGGCGCACGGCCTCTTCGGCGTTGTCCTGGACATGGCCCATATAGGCGCGCACCACGTCGAGGCCGAACATCTCCACCATGGCCAGCAGCGCCGCCTCGCCGCGCGCGCAGGCCGCCGCCTGGGCCTTGAGGTCGGCGATGTTTTGGTCCGGATTGCGGGCGGGCAGCGGCCCCGCCGTCAGCCTGGCGCGGATCGCATCTTCCTGGAAGACGCCGTCCGCGACCATCACCTCGCCCTCGAACAGGACGCCTTCCTGGTCGATGGAGGTGGAGCCGGGCGGCATCGAGCCCGGATGGCTGCCGCCGATATCGGCATGATGGCCGCGCGCGGCGACGAAGAACAGAAGCGTCCCCCCATCGGCGGTGAACACCGGGCGGATGACGGTGATGTCGGGCAGATGGGTGCCGCCGTCATAGGGCGCGTTGTGGATATAGACCGCACGGGGCATGAGCCCCGCCGCCGCTCCGTCCGCCGCGCCCGCCTCTACTCCCCCCTCTACTCCCCCCTCTACTCCCCCCTCTGCGCCCGCCGCCCGGGCCCGGACCCGCATCACCGCGCGCACCGCCTCGCCCATCGATCCCAGATGCACCGGCATGTGCGGCGCGTTGGCGATCAGCG
>JAOTVC010000366.1 GCA_029863585.1 Alphaproteobacteria bacterium
ACGGCAGTTCCGCAGCAGTTCTCACGCGACAGATTTCAGCCGTTAAGCCGACATTCGAAGCTTGGGGCGTTCCAGGGATATGGCCGGACGTGCCGAGCCCTAACTGCCGCCACGTGCGATTGATACCTCTTCGCGAACGAGCGCGAAAAGCTGGTCGGTGCCGAAGGACGGCAGGGGTTTGCCATTGACGAAAAATGTCGGCGTCTTGTTGACGCCGGCTGCGTTAACATCGGCCATGTCCTGGTTCAGGACTGCGGTGATCTCCGGCCTCAGGATGTCGCGGCGAGCCCTCGCGACATCGAGACCGGCGCTGCCAGCTGCCTGCCAGGCCTTGCCGATGTTGGGCGCTGCTCCGCCATGCGACGACCATTCCGACTGGGCTGCCAGCACCGCTTCGAGCACGGGTTCCAGCTTTCCCTGCAGGCGCGCGGCCTCGAGAATGCGCACGACTTGGTCGGATCCCTGATGGAACATCGTGTAGCGCATCACCACCCGCACCGTATCCGGGTATTCCTCTCTAATTCGCTTCACGATCGGGTGGAAGGCGCGGCAGGTCCCGCAGGCGGGATCGAAGAACTCGACGATCGTCACTGGAGCGTCCTTCGGCCCGAAAACCGGCGAATGGGGCCGGACGAGCACGGCCGAGCGTGCGGCCGTGGCGGCCTGCTCTTCGACACTGCGATTGTAAAGGACGGCGACAAGCGTGAAGCCCAGGACGGCAACAACGGCCGTCACGGCTACCAGGGTGCGTCTGGTCATGGTTTGAACCCTTTTCGGAAAATCAATAAAAGGATGATGATGGCGCTGAACGCCCCGACCGAGAGCAGGGGAATCGGCACCACGCCGAAAATCGTCATATCGGCGCTGGTGCAGGAAACGCCCTCGCCGCAGGGTACGAGCGCCTCTTGAATCACGCCGGCGACAAGCAGGGTATGGTAGGCCGCGACCGCCCATCCGAAGACGGCCAGGGGTAGCGCATAGCGCCATATGCCGGGATCGGACAGATAACAGGCGACCCCGAGAACGACGGCGAGCGGAAACATGAAGGCGCGCTGATACCAGCACAGGACGCAGGGTTCCTGTCCCATTATCTCGCCAATGAAAAGAACGCCGAGGGTCGAGGCGAGTGCGATGACCCATGACAGGAAAAGCATCTGCCAGGCGCGCTCCGTTTCCTTCGAATGGACGGCGTTCCTGTTGCTCTGCTGTGCGCTCAAGTTTTCTTCCTCCCAAGCCGCCGGTGAACCGGTTTGCGGCAGCTTGCCTGCCATGGTCCCATATTACGATTGATTCCCGCGATGTGAAGCCGCCGTTGCGGAATGCCGGCCGCACGGCCGTAATCGCGGCTGGTGGTTACGCTCTGGGTCTGTTTGAGCGTCTCCCACGGTCGGCTAAAACGCACCGCGCAGGTTCGGTCTTGGCTAACAAGCGAAGTTCGGGCCTCGTCGCCGGTACGTCTGCTTATCCCCAACAGGCGGCATTCGCCGGCTGATGTCGGCTTTCGTGCTGATTTCGTCCGCTCTACCCCCAGGTGCCGACATTCTGGGCAAGGCTGGGAATGTCTCAAGTTGACCCAACCCGGAAGTGGCGATCATCACCATCTTCATCGAACGTGGGGCCCGGCTTTACGAGCAGGAACCGGGAGATGCTTCGCACACCTCCCGGTTTGGGTCCTATGTTAGACGCTGGGTCGCGTGGGCGAGCGGGGGACTATTGGATAGAGCGACAGTCTGCAGCGTTCAATGCTCCCCCACCCGTGGTCCATGACCGCGCGGTGAACCGACTCCCAATTAAGGCTGCTCAAAGCAATAAAGTCCTCGCGGTGTGCCGCAGTGGAAGATGGGAAATCCGTCTGGAGCGGCCGTCCAAAAGGCGGTGGTACTGTCAGGCCTCCCCGTTAGAATAAGAGGCCAAGAAGAAGAAGAAGTGGTCCAATTCTGGCAATGGCGGAGTGATGTAGCGGTGTTGCCGTCCGATCCGGTTCCCGTATTAACAGGATGGCTGACAGACACCCCGTCCTCATCCAAATTGATTGGGTTCTGCAAACACGAACCACCGAATCGACTGCATGCCAACAGACTCGCCTCATCATCCACCACCTTCACGCCATCCGTCCGCACATATGGTCCCGCGCTATCCGCCAAGCGGTCCTTGGCGTGCGTGTTGG
>JAOTVC010000153.1 GCA_029863585.1 Alphaproteobacteria bacterium
GCCCGGCCCGGCGTGCCGGCGGCGCCCCGGGCCGTGCCCTGTGCGGGGTCGGCGGTCATGGGCCCGGGTCGGGGCCGTCCCCTTGGGCCTTGTCTCGGCGTCGGCCGGGCAGCCCGGGCAGCGACAGGTAATGCAGGCGCTTGATCTCCTGCCGGCTGTGGGTGACGGTATCGAGGATCAGACCGCAGGCTAGGCTCATGAAGCCCAGCAGGGCCAGGCCGGTGGCGAGGATGGCGGTGGGGAAGCGCGGCACCAGGCCGGTCTCGAGATATTCGACCACCACCGGCAGGGCCAGCAGGATCGAGACGATCTCCAGCAGCGCAAAGGCGCAGGTGAAGAACTCGAGCGGCCGCTCCTCCTTGATCAGCACCAGGATCGTCTTGAAGATCGAGATGCCGTGGCGCACGGTGCGCAGCTTGCTGGACGATCCCTCGGGCCGTTCGAAATAGGGGATCGGCCGTTCGGCGCTGGGCAGCCGCATTTCCAGCGCATGCACCGTAATTTCGGTTTCGATTTCGAAGCCCTTGGAAAGGGCGGGGAAGGATTTCACGAAGCGGCGCGACATCACGCGGTAACCGGTCAGGATATCGGTGAACCGGCGCCCGAAGGTGAGGCCGACCAGGGTGGTGATCAGTTCATTGCCGAACCTGTGGCCGCGCCGGTAGGCTTCTTGCTGTTCCGCCACCCTGGCGCCGCTCACCATGTCGAGGTGGTCGTCGATCAATTGCCGGATCATGCCGGGCGCCTCGGCCGCCGGATAGGTGGCGTCGCCGTCGACCAGGACATAGACATCGGCATCGATATCGCTGAAGGCGCGGCGCACCACATTGCCCTTGCCGGGCTCGGCCTCGGGCCGGACGATGGCGCCGGCCCGGGCCGCGGCCGCCGCGGTTCCGTCGCTGGAGTTGTTGTCATAGACGTAGATATCGGCCCGGGGCAGGGCGCGGCGGAAATCCTCGACCACCCCGGCGATGGCGATTTCCTCGTTCAGGCAGGGGATGACGACGGCGATCGCGAGGCCGTCCAAATCGCCGGCGTCGGCGCTTTCCGTAGGGGCGGCTGCGGTCTCTGGGGCGGTGGTGGTCACGGCGATCGGTTATCCGTGCGGAGGCCAGGCGGCGGACAGCATATCACGGCGCGCCGGTCAGGCCACCTGTTCGAGGATGTCGGCGAGCCGGTCCGGCATGTCGACCATGACGTCGTGGCCGCAAGCGAGCTCAATGAAGTCCCAACCGGGGCGTGCGCGGACCTTGGCGGCATCGGCATCGAACCGGGCGCTGGGATAGGCGGGGGTCCGGATATAGGTCTTGTGGGCGATCCGTTCCCGGGCGCCGGAAAGCCGGATGGGGCCGAGCGCCACGCCGACCGGGTGGGGGGTCAGGAGGCCGTCGACCCAATCCTGGTCGGCCTCGTTGACGCGGAAATGACGGGCCGGCGGCGCTGGGCGGGAGGGTTCGCCCGCCTTCAAGGCCGCGTCGATGCTGGCCTTGCCGCGCTCGGAGATGACGTCGCGGCCGCATTCGCCGTCTTCGGGCACGTAGGCGTCGAGATAGACCAGCGCCGCAACGCGGTCCGCCACCCGTTCCACGGCGCCCGAGATCACCCAGCCCGCATAGGAATGGCCGCACAGGATGACGTCGCCGAGGCCTTCCCAGAGGATCAGGTTGGCAACGTCCTGGATATGGGTATCCAGGGTGATGTCCCGGCTCATCAGGTGGGAGCGGTCGGCCAGTCCGGTGAGCGTCGGGGTGAAGACGCGATGGCCGCGGGCCGTGAGGATGTCGCGCACCCGGGCCCAGCACCAGCCGCCGTGCCAGGCGCCGTGGACCAGGACGAAATTGCGCGCGCCTCCGCCCGGCCCGCCGGTCATGGGCCGCGGCGCCTGAAGATTTGCGCGCCGGCGCCGAGCGTCAGGAGCAGCCAGCCCGCCAGGAAGGCGGTGCCGCCGTGGGCGGTGAGGCCGGTATAGATGGCGAAGATCTGCACGAAGATGCTGCCGGAAAACATCAGCACGCCGAGGACGAAGCCGAGCATGGCAAGCCGGATGCACCAGCGGGAGAACGGAGAAGAGGCGATCATGTCATGAACCAGGGCGGTGCCGAAGAGAGCCAGGCCATGAACCAGCGCATGGAGCGAGGCGAAGGACATGCTCTCTTTCAATTCGTCGGGCGCGCCATGGGCGGCATAGGCCCCCAGCAACACCCCGCCCACGCCGAACAGGGCGGCGAAGGTGATCCCGATGGCGGCGATGCGGCCGAGGCCGCTTGGGGCGGGGGAAAAGGACATGGCGCCAGCATAACCGCGATGGGTGGCCCGGCGGAAGCCCGCAGTCGCCGTCGGGCGGAAGCCCGCAGTCGCCGTCGGGCGGAAGCCCGCAGTCGCCATTGCCGGTCCGGCGATCGGGTGTTATGGCATGTGGGGATTCGGAGAAAGAAAAGTGAGCGCCTTCCTATCCCTCGGCTTCAGGCCCTTTTTCCTCGGCGCGGCGGTCTGGTCCTGCCTCGCCTTGGGGCTCTGGCTTGCCCAGTTTCAGGGCCTCATGGCGCCGGTTCCCTATTTCGCGGCGGCGGCCTGGCACGCCCATGAAATGCTGTTCGGATTCGCCGCCGCGGCGATTGCCGGCTTCGCCCTGACCGCGGTTCCCCAATGGACCGAAAGCCCGCCGCTGCGGGGTGCCCGCCTCGCCGCCCTGTTCGGCTTGTGGCTTGTGGGGCGCGCGGCGATGACCGTCCCCGGGCCGATCGGGCCGCTGGCCGTGGGCGTGCTCGATAGCGCCTTCCTCGCGGTCCTGGCCGTCGCCGTGGCCCACGCCATCCTGCGTGCCGGCAACCGGCGCAACCTGGTGGTCGTCCTGGCCTTCCTGGTCCTGTTCGCGGCCAATGCCGCCTTTCACGCGGCGGGGCCCGATGGCCCGGAGCTCAGGAGCCTCGCCCTGCGCCTGGGGCTGGCCGGGATCGTCGTCCTGATCACCCTGATCGGCGGGCGCATCATCCCGGCCTTCACCGGCAACTGGCTTCAGCGCACCGGGCGCGAAGGCGTGCCCGCGCCGATGGGCTGGATCGACCGGGCGGCGCTGGGGATCGGCGTGCTCGCCCTCGGGGTCTGGACCGCCCTGCCGGACGGCGCGGTGACCGCGGTGCTGTTGCTCGCGGCCGCGGCTCTGCACGCGCTCCGTCTCGCCCGGTGGTGCGGCCTCAAGACCGGGGCCGAGCCGCTGGTGTGGATCCTGCACCTGGGTTACGCCTGGGTTCCGATCGGCTTGGCGCTCCTCGGCCTCGGTGCGTGGGTCGGCGGCTTGAGCGGAAGCGCCGGGATGCATGCGCTGTCCGCCGGCGCCGTCGGCACCATGACCTTAAGCGTCATGAGCCGGGCGACCCTGGGCCACACCGGCCGGCCGCTCACCGCCGGGGCGGGCACCCTTGCGGTCTATTGCCTGGTCACCCTGGCCGCGGGCTTACGCGTCGCTGCCGCCTGGGGCGGCGGGCTGCAAGCCGACATGATCCTGGCAGCGGGGGGCTTGTGGATGGGAGCTTTCGGACTGTTCGCGATCCTCTACGGTCCCATGCATGTGGCGCCGGCCATAGCGGGGGATGCGCCGGACCATGGATGAAAACGATCTGTTCGCGGCCCTGAAGCTGGCCATCGCCGCCGGGCGGGTCAGCGTGCGGTTCGACTACAAGCGTCTCAACCACCAGGATTCGCCGCTCTGCGTGGAGGCCGACAGCAATCGCTGGATATACGGCATCATGGCGGCGACCCTGGCGGCCGGGTTCCTGGTGGTTTGGTGGGCGGGGGTGGCGGCGCTGATCATCGGCGTGGCGCTCTATTGGGGCATCGGGCGCAACTGGGTGCGCCGCCGCATGGAAGGGCGATTCCACAACCGCATCCTCGAAGATATCGGGCTCTTCAAGAAGCTCTGGCGCATCCACGGCGTGACCCTGGCGCTCACCTCCCGCCCCGTCCTGTGCCATTCGCCCGGCGGCAATTGGCGCCGTTTCGTGATGCAGAATCTCGCCGGCGACGGCCCGGACGCCCCCTAGCGGGCGGCGGCGATTTCGCGTTTCAGGTTTCCAAGCAGGGTTCGGGCGCGCCGGCGCCGTTCGTTCGAGAATGTCTGGTCCAGGCGCGCGGCCTGGCGCCGGGCCCACGGGTTGCCGCCGGCGCCGGCCAGGGTGAACCACGCCCAGGCGCGCGGCGGATCGGCGGCCAGTCCCTCCCCCCGAGCCAGCATCTCCGCCAGATTGGCCTGGGCGATGGCGCGGCCCCTGAGGCCTGCGCGCCGGTAAAGGGCCGCGGCGCGGCCGGGGTCCCGTGTCACGCCCAGGCCCTGGCGATAGAGCCCGGCGAGGGCGATCACGGCATCCTCATGTCCCGCCTCGGCAAGGCGCCGCCAATGGCGCACGGCGGCCCGGTAGCGCCCCGCGTCGTAGGCGGCCAATCCCTCGGCAAAGCGGCGCTCGGCGGCAGGTTCCCCGGATCCTCCGGCGGCGGCGAGGCCGGGCGCGGCGGCGATGGCGGCGGCCAAGGCCAGGGAGGCAAACGAGAAGCGGTCCACGGCGCGATCCTAGCGCGGCACCGGTTTTCCGTGGCGACACGATTGCGTGAGGCAGCCCGGCCCCCTACTCTGCCGGCGAAAGACCACGGCAATAATAGGCGGGAAACAGCCATGGCGGCAGAGCTTCATCATTTCATCGGCGGGTCGCGCGTCGCGGGGACGAGCGGGCGCTTCGGCGACGTCTTCAACCCGGCCACGGGCAGGGTCGAGGCCCGGGTCCCCTTGGCCGGCGCGGATGAGGTGGCGCGGGCCGTCAGGTGCGCGGCCGAAGCCTTCCCGGCCTGGGCCGCGACGCCGCCCCAGCGCCGCGCCCGGGTGATGTTCAAGTTCAAGGAGCTGATCGAGCGCGAGGCCGACGCCTTGGCCGCGATGGTCGCGGCGGAGCACGGCAAGGTCCTGGCCGATGCCCACGGCTCGCTCGCCCGCGGGCTCGAGGTCGTGGAGTTCGCCTGCGGCATCGCCCATCTGCTGAAAGGCGAATACGCTGAAAACGTCGGCACCGAGATCGACAGCTTTTCCCTGCGCCAACCGATCGGCATCTGCGCCGGCATCACGCCGTTCAATTTCCCGGTGATGGTGCCGCTCTGGATGTTCCCGCTGGCCGTCGCGGCGGGCAACTGCTTCATCCTGAAGCCTTCGGAAAAGGTGCCCTCGGCCGCCCTGCGCCTGGCCGAACTGCTGAGCGAGGCGGGATTGCCGCCCGGCGTGCTCAATGTCGTCAACGGCGATGCCGAGGCCGTCGACGCCATCCTGGCAGCGCCGGAGATCGGCGCCGTCAGCTTCGTCGGCTCTTCCGCCGTGGCCGAGCACGTCTATGCCACCGGGACCCGGGCGGGAAAGCGGGTGCAGGCGCTGGGCGGCGCCAAGAACCATATGGTGGTGATGCCCGATGCCGATCTCGGCCTCGCCGCCGATGGCCTGATGGGCGCGGCCTATGGGTCGGCCGGGGAACGCTGCATGGCGGTTTCGGTCGCCGTCGCCGTCGGCGATGCCGGCGACAGGCTGGTCGATACCCTCCAGACCCGGGTGCGGGCGCTCAAGATCGGCCCGGCCACCGATGCGGAGGCCGAAATGGGGCCGTTGGTCACCGCCGCCCACCGTGCCCGCGTCCTCGATTACATCGGCAAGGGCGTCGCGGAGGGCGCCGAACTGGTGGTCGATGGCCGCGACGTGGCCTTGCAGGGGTTCGAGGACGGATTCTTCATGGGCGCGTCGCTGTTCGACCGGGTGACGCCGGAGATGACGATCTATCGCGAGGAGATTTTCGGGCCGGTGCTTTCGGTGGTCCGCGCCGGGGATTTCGATGAGGCGCTGGCGATCGTCAACGGCCATCAATACGGCAACGGCGCGGCCATCTTCACCGGTGACGGCGACGCCGCCCGCGCCTTCACCGCCGCCGCCGGCGCCGGCATGGTCGGGATCAACGTGCCCATCCCGGTGCCCATGGCGTTCATGAGCTTCGGCGGCTGGAAGCGTTCGCTGTTCGGCGATCACCACATCCACGGGTTGGAAGGGGTGCGCTTCTACACCCGGCTAAAGACCGTCACCTCGCGCTGGCCGGCGTCCATGGGATCGGGCGCCGATTACGTGATCCCCAACCTGAAGTAGCCCCGGCGCGGGGTAGCGGCGGCCGCGGCGCATCCTACCGCTGGGGTTGTCGAGCGGCGCCGCAAGACAGAGGAGGCGGCGCGTGAACCGAAAACCCATGCCTGGCATCAACCCGATGGCCGCATGACCCGAAACGGACGTCAGGCATTCGAATGGCGCCTATAGGAAGCTCACTTACCGGTCTCGCCCAAACTCGTCTTGGGGAGGGCCAAGGGCGCGATGGCGGAATGACGAGCTCAATGCCGGCTGGCGCTGAGTCGGGCTGCCGAGGTGGTGGGTCGATCCCAGCTCATAGGCCTTGAGCGCCGCGCCGCAG
Organism: Alphaproteobacteria bacterium; assembly: GCA_029863585.1. Classification (GTDB taxonomy): domain Bacteria; phylum Pseudomonadota; class Alphaproteobacteria; order SMXQ01; family SMXQ01; genus SMXQ01. The sequence goes on from JAOTVC010000153.1 coordinate 6,480, forward strand.
CCAGTCGCGCACGAAAGCCAGCTTGCGTCGAGCGGGCTCTGAAAGTACGAACGGGTACAGGTCCGAATGTCCCATGGAACGGTTGACGTGGTTCATGCCGACCGTGAGCGCGGTCGCGACGTGGATGAGCCGGTGGGGGTCCGGCTCCGCATAGGCGTCCCAGTCCGACCCAGGCAATTCTGGCGACGACAGTCCCGCGGCGACAAAGCTGTCGGCGATGTCGGTCAGATGCAGCAAATGTGCGGCGGTTTCGGCCCAGTCCTCGTGCGGATGGGCGGAGGCGTATGCGGTGAGGTAGCTGAGCCTCCAATCCCGCGGCGCACCCTCTTGGTAATGCCGCTGCAAAGCGGCCGTGTAGTCGGTGCGTTCGTCTCCGAACAGGGTGCGGAAGGCGCCAAGGAAGTCCGCCCGCAGGCTGAGACGCCACCAGAGCATGTGCGCCAGCTCATGGCGGAAATGTCCAATCATCGTCCGGTACGGTTCATCCAGCGCCTCCCGACGCGTCACGCGCAGGACGGGATCGGCCTCGGCCACACTGATGGTCACCACGCCGTCGGCGTGGCCCATGTAAACCGGCGTCGCGCCTTCGGCGAGCATGTTGAAGACTGGACGCGTGCCGGGGTCTTCGGGTCTGAACCAATGCCATTGGCCGAGATTGTCGATCACCCAGCGCTTCGCCGCCTCGGTTTTCGCCCAATTGGCAATCGTGTTGGGGATGGAGGGGTCGGGGGCAAGCGCGGTCATGGCGCAGGCAATGCAAAAGGCGTTCAGGCTGGGTGCTGTCCAGTTACAGCCGATCACGTCGCGATTGGCGCAAAAAGGCGGCCCGGCCAGGAACTCTCTGGCCTGTGGGTCATAAGCTACAGGCGTACCATCGCCCGTGACCAGATTGTCGAACCACAGGGTCCCGTCGCCGACTGGGTTGGAGAACAAGCGCATTCAGGATCGGTCTCCCTCACATCGGCCGACATTTCTCGCTGGGCCCATGGTATCGGAGACTATCGCCGCGAAAGGCCGCTCGGCAAGTCCGCCCATGCTCCGACTCCGATCGGATTCATGCATTGGGCAGTTGCCCTGAAGTCTGCTTTTTGAGCCGAAGCGGACGAATTGCGTCCCACCCCAAACAATCCATTTGGGCACTTGGCTCCAATGATTTGCTTGTCAACAAGCCGTTGCGCAAACAGGGCGCCGCCACGGCGCTGCACCAGGTTCCGGGGCTCTCAAAGAATTCGCTAATCCCCGGGAGGTCGCGTGGCAGCAACCGAAGGCGTCTCGCGGTATCTTGCCTGCCAGGCGGCCATTTTCGGATGCTTGGCGCGCCACTCGAATTCGGGGATGCTTGCTTGGAATCGATCGATGTATTCCAGAGCAACGCAAAGCTCCAAAGGAACGATGGTGTCGTTGGCTGTGAAACTGTCGAGCTCGTTTTCGATCTTGTCCAGGCCGCGCTGAAATTTGAGCATCTGCCGGCCGATCCACCAGGCGGATTGCTCCGAATCCTCACGCCGCGCTTCCTGACGCCTCAAACCGGCCGCGTCCATGACGCCCAGAATGATGGCTTCTTGCTGCAAGACCCGGCGCCGCGCCGCGGGATCCGCCGGATAGAGCCGCGGCGTGCCCAATCCGTCGATGTAAAGTGCGATCAGCCTGGATTCGATCAGCGTCTCGCCGTCATCGGTGATCAGGGTCGGGATCTTGTCCAAAGGGTTGAGTCTGTCGAGCCCCGCCCCCGGTTCCCGGGCAGGAATAAATTCGATCTGGTCGACGACCTCTTTTTCCAAGGCAGCGATATGCACTATCCGGGCAAAAGGCGACGTCGGTGAAAAATAGAGCTTCATGGAATGGGTACCCCGCGCGGCGCCGGACAAATGTCCTGGTGCACCTGGATGGTGGATGGCAGAAAAATTGGCGACCCCATCGGGAATCGAACCATTATTCCAATACCACGGCCTGTCCCGTTGGCCTCCCGCATATACCTAATTCCATGGGTTTCAGGCACATTTATTTTGTTAACCCGATGTCCGCTTATGAACCGAAGCGGGCATAAGCCGGGGTAGGATAGAAACGCGCCGACAATGCGTTAGATTGATTTCATGGGTCTCAATATGGAACCTTCCGAACATCGATTGGATCAACCCGGCGGGAAGCCACGGCAGCGGCACCGGGCGCGGTGGGTCACCAGCGTCTGTGTCGGGATTGCCATAATTGTAGCCGCGGGATTCTACTGGCGATTGCCTCTCGCCGGCGCGGTGCTGCGGGTCGCTCTCGACCGGGCGGGCATTGACGATGCCACCTTGACCGTGAGCGCTTTGTCCACGTCACGGATACGACTGACTGACGTTCGCCTGGGCTCCGGGTTGGCAATCGGGAGCGTCGAGGCAGCCTTCAATTTGTCTCGGCTGCCCGAAAATCCCGTCACTCGATTGGCGTTTGATGGCGTTCGGAGCGACCTGGCAGAAACCGACCGGACATTACGGGAGATGTTTGGAAATCGACGCGATGGCGAGACGCCGGCAACGATCCGGACCCTGCTTGATCGCATGGCGGGACTGCCGGCCATCGCGGTTACGGACTTGTCGCTGCATTATGCCCCCGCAGGCGCTGTTTTGGCCATTACAGGCTCGGCCGAAGCGGGCCGTGATACCGGAGGCATTTATGCCGTCAAGTTCGCGATGCGGCTTTCCGGAGAACTCAAGGGAGAGGCCCGCGCCGTTGAGGTCGACGGCGCGGCTCGTATCGCGAAGGATGCGACGACCCTGGAAGTCCGGGCGAAGACCAGCGATGGCGCCGTGGGCGGAATTTTGACCGGGCGCGCCGACCTATCGTCCGACCACGCCGCGGTGAGTGGCGGCGTCCGGCTCGAACTGCGCGATCTCGGAAGATTGGCCCTGATTACGCCCGTCATGGAGGGCGCCGGTGGTCGCGTGGTGGGCACCGCCCGAATTAACACGCCGGTGGCGATCGGGCTTGATACGCCGGTTGACCTGTCAGGCGTGGCTGCGGCCCTGCAACGGTCCAGCCCCGGTGCGTTCAAGCTTGAGGCCGCCATTGAAGATGGATCCCATGTGACGGGTTTGCGGGGCATCAATGGCACAATCTCCGCACTGGTGGGCAGCGTGCCCGATGCGTCCGACGAGCTCCGTGTGGACGGCATGCTTTCGCTGCAGGCGAGACGGCTCATGGCGGGGC
>JAOTVC010000367.1 GCA_029863585.1 Alphaproteobacteria bacterium
CAGTTCGATCCCAATCATGGCGGCATCGGCAGCGCCCCGAAATTTCCCCATGTGCCGGCGCTGGATCTCGTGCTGCGCTGCCATCTCAGAACCAAGAATCCCAAGATGGCCGACGCCGTCCGGCTGACCCTGCGCCAAATGTCCCAGGGCGGCATCTACGATCACCTGGGCGGTGGTTTTGCCCGCTATTCCACCGACGCGCTGTGGTTGGTGCCCCATTTCGAGAAGATGCTCTACGACAACGCTCAGCTGATCGACCTTCTCCTTCTGGCCTATGCCGCATTCAATGATAGATTGTATAAAAAGAGAATCGAAGAAACCGCGGATTGGATGATCCGCGAGATGACGGCCGAGGGTGGCGGCTTTGCCGCGACCCTGGACGCCGACAGCGAGGGCGAAGAGGGGCGGTTCTATGTCTGGAACGCCGCCGACATCGAGGCCGCCCTCGGGACCGACGCCGATGCCTTCTGCAAGGCCTATGGGGTTCACCGTTCCGGCAATTGGGAAGGCAAGACGATCCTCAATCGCCTTGGAAATCCAGGACTTTTGGATGACGCTGCGGAGCAACGCCTGGCCCGGTCACGAAAGATTCTGCTTGAACTCCGCGACCGGCGGGTCCGCCCCGGGCGCGACGATAAGATTCTCGCAGACTGGAACGGCCTTGCCATCGAGGCTCTTGCCCGCGCCGGCACCGCCCTCGACCGCCCCGACTGGGTCGAGGCAGCCGCCCGCGCCTTCGCTTTCATCGCAACAACCATACCGGGATCATCGAGCCGCACGGATGGTGGTGCCCGGCTGGTCCACAGCTACCGCGCCGGCAAGGCGGGAGACATGGCGACGCTGGACGACTACGCCGCCATGGCACGGGCGGCCCTCGCCCTCCACCAGGCCTCCGGCGAGGCCGGCTACCTCGATCACGCCCGCGGCTGGGCCGCGACCCTCGACGCCCACTACCGGGACGAGAACGGCGGCTTCTATTTCACCGCCGACGACGCGCCGGGGCTGATCCTGCGCACCCGATCCGCCCATGACGGGCCAACACCGTCGGGCAACGGGCTGATGGTCGGCGTCTTCGCCCGGCTCTGGCTGCTGACCGGCGAGGACAGCTACCGCCGGCGCGCCGAGGACGTCATCCGGGCGTTCTCCGGCGCCCTGGAAAGCGACGCCTTCGCCCTCGCCACCCTGATCAACGAGGCGGACCTTTTGACCCGTGCGGTACAGGCCGTCGTGATCGGCCCGGAAGGTGATTTCGAAACCGCGGCCCTCTTGACCGCGGCCCGCACCGCGCCGCAGCCAAATCTGGTGCTGGACCGCATCGATCCCGATGCCGCCCTGCCCGACGGCCATCCCGCCCACGGCAAGACCCAGGTGGACGGCAAGCCGACGGCCTATGTCTGCGTCGGTCCGGTCTGTTCGCTGCCCCTGACCGATGCCGAAGCCCTCCATGACGCCCTTGCCCGCGCCTGAAGGCCCGCACCGCCACACCTTCCCAAGCCCGCTGGGACACCTGACCGTGACCGCGGAAGGCGGCCTGCTGACCCATCTGTCCTGGTCGGAGCGGGCGCCGCGCGCTGATCCGCGACCGCCGGACGCGTTGCTCTCGGAAGCGGCGCAACAAATCGAAGCCTATTTCGCCGGCCGCGCACGGTCCTTCGATCTTCCTCTCGGCCCCCGCGGCACCGCTTTCCAGACCCGGGTTTGGCAAGCCATCGCCGCCATTCCGTTCGGCGCATGCGAAACCTATGGATCGCTCGCCCGGACCCTCGGCAGCGGTCCCAGGGCGGTCGGCAATGCCGCCGGCGCCAATCCCCTTCCCATCATCGTGCCCTGCCATCGGGTGCTCGCGGCCGGGGGCGCCGTGGGCGGCTATTCGGGGAACGGGGGGCTCGAGACCAAAGCGGTCCTGCTCCGCCTTGAAGGCATCCGGTTCAGCGGCTACAACGGAGCGCAGCGCCAACCTTCAGGGGGTTCTTATGGCTGAAATCACCGTCAACGCCGCAGACGGCGGCAGTTTTTCCGCTTACATCGCGACACCGGATGCCGCAAAGGCGCCGGGTGTCGTCGTCCTCCAGGAAATCTTCGGCGTCAACCAGGTGATGCGCGATCTCTGCGACGGCTATGCCGCCCAAGGCTACGTCGC